>JAFTUS010000178.1 GCA_017466125.1 Lentisphaeria bacterium
AAATTTTATGGCGCAGCCAACACGATCTATCCCATGCGTAAAAAGGCGATCGCAAAGAAAAAAGATGGCTCTGCGGAAGAGTGTTCCCATATCATCAACCCTAATCTGGTGGTGCTGGGGACGGCTATTCCAAAGTATTTCTATGAGTCTCTCTCAAAGCGTGTGCTGGAAAACGGTCTGGTTGCTCGCTGTATCATTATTGAAGCAGGCAAGCGTGGCGAAGCCGGGAACGCAAGCCCGATTACGCCGTCAGATTCCATCTTGCGGGCTGCGAAGTATTGGGCTGAATACAGTTTGCAGGGCAATCTGTCCAGTGAATACCCACGACCGCTGATTATTTCTGAATCGCCGGAAGCATCGGCAATGCTCAAAGAAGTTCAAACCGAGTGCGACAAGCGGTATTCTTTCTTTGAAAGTAAGCAGGAATCCGGTGCTATGGCTCTTTGGGCGCGTGCCTTTGAGAAAGTGTGTAAACTTGCCATGCTCCACGGTATCAGCAGCAGTATTTACAGTCCGCAGATCACCAAAGACTCTGTAAAGTGGGCGTGGAGGTTCGTGGATCACCTGACACGGCGTATGCTCTTTATGGCACACTCTTATATATATGAAAATGTGTTTGAGGAGAAATGTCGGAAAGTAATCAGGGCGTTGGATGATGCCGGAGGTTCAATGGGGCATAGCGCACTCCTGCGGAAGTCTCACGAATCCAACGATGTGTTCAAAAAGGTCATCGAAACGCTCTATGAAGCCGGGAACATTGAGATCGACATCGACCGTGGCAAGACCAAACCGTCAAAGATCTACCGGTTAGTTCTCAGATAAATTGTTCCGGAAAGTTATCATTCACATTTTCAACGGACAAAATGAGACCGGAAAAAGATAAGTTTCCGGGGAAGTTGTGAATTATCTTGTGAACTATCTTTTTGAAAGAAAGAGTATATAATAAGTAGAAAATATATATTTTTTTATTCTTTCTTTTAAATAATTCACAAGTTCCAAGGGGTTCTCGCACCTCTCTCTGAAAGTGGGTGTGTATGTATAGAGCCCGGAAGAATCTTATTTTCTTTTTCTGACTCTTTTTCTACCTCGCAAGAAGGAACGAACATGAATTTGTATGCCAATGCTCACGATGTGCTGCCAGCACCGCTGCTCCGTGAGGTGCAGAAGCACTGGCAAGGCACTCTTTATGTACCGCCTCCGTTATGCTCAAGCTCAAATGACCGGGCGTTGAACGCCATCCGTTCAGGACTTCCGGCAAAGGAGGTCGCTGAACAATGCGGTATATCCGTCCGCAGGGTCTATCAAATCGCTCAAACCATGGGTGATGAGAACCCATACGCCACAAAACGCCCACGTTTGCCCCGTGTTGCCGCCTTGCTGGAGATGGAGTAACGGCTTGCCTTGTCGGGAGATGCCCCCAGAAAGGGCATTTCTGGGCGTTCTGACGGGCTTTGTGCCGGAGGGGACGATTATGAGGCGGCAAGGGTCGATATGTGCTTGCTGATCAAATGGTTCCCCCCTATGGGGATATTTGAGAGGGCGCGCGGAAGGAGTCAGAGTATTAAGCACTCAGGGTTGCGGACCGATAAAATAAAATATCGGTATGCCCCAATGCTTCAAAAACGCCCCTGTAACGCCTGAAAGCCCAGTGCCGATGACGGTTGCCCATTGACCGTAACTGCCGCCAGTGGGGCTGTGTTGCCCCGAAAAAGCCAAACAAAAAACGAAAGGAAACCGATGAATATTTCCAATATGAAAGTATCGGACATCCGTCCGTATGAAAAGAATCCACGCCTCAATGAAGGGGCGGTGGATGCCGTTGCCGCCAGCATTAAAGAGTTCGGGTGGCGTGCGCCGATTGTGGTCGACAAGGAGATGGTAATCATCTGCGGTCACACCCGGTTGCTCGCAGCAAAGAAACTCGGTCTTGATGTTGTTCCGGTCCATGTCGCCGACAATCTCACTCCGGAACAGGTTCAAGCCTACCGCATCGCTGACAATAAGACCGGCGAAATTGCGGAGTGGGATTACTCCCTCTTGCCCCTTGAACTTCAGGAATTACAGGAGGCCAACTTTGACTTATCACTCCTTGGCTTCGACGCGGACGAGCTGGATAAACTCCTGAACGGCGAAGCGGAGGAAATCATCGAGGGAGAAACAGAACCCGATGCAGTCCCGGAAGTTCCGGAAATCCCGTCAAGCCGTGCCGGTGAAATTTACCAGTTGGGCGACCATCTCCTTATGTGTGGAGACGCCACAAATCCCGATGATGTTGCTGCGTTGATGGGCGAAGCGGAAGCCGACCTCTGGCTTTCCGATCCTCCGTACAATGTTGCATACGAAGGGAGCAACGGACTCACCATCGAAAATGACAATATGTCCGACAGCAACTTCCGTGAGTTCCTGCGACAGGCATTTGACAATGTGCATGAACACATGAAGCCGGGAGCATCATTTTACATTTTTCACGCCGATTCCGAGGGGTACAACTTCCGTGGAGCTTGCCACGACATCGGGCTGAAAGTCCGGCAGTGCCTCGTGTGGAAGAAGAACTCTTTGGTGCTGGGCCGTCAGGATTATCAGTGGATTCATGAGCCGTGCCTTTATGGGTGGAAAGAGGGAGCAGCTCACAACTGGTACACTGACCGCAGTCAGACCACCATTATGGAATTTGACAAGCCCAAGCGGAACGATGTTCACCCGACAATGAAGCCGGTGGAGATGCTCATTTACCTCCTGAAGAACTCTTCTGAACGTGGAAACACTGTCATCGACACTTTCGGAGGTTCGGGAAGTACACTTATTGCCTGTGATCAGACTGGAAGAGTGTGCCGTACCATGGAGCTTGACCCCAAATATGCTGACGTGATCCGCAGGCGGTGGGCAGAATTCAAGTATGGCAAAGGGTGCGACTGGCAGGCTTTGACACCTGCCGCCGCAATAAATAATAACACAACCGGAAATCCGGCAGAACCGTTGAACGGCGATCAAGACTGACGGCTTTCCAAGTTATGGAGGGGTGCGGATGTTCCGCACTCCCATAATATACAACGAAATTTGTAAAAAACAAAGGACAATTATGCGTAAAACATCCGAATGGGTCAGCCTCGGTCATCCCGATAAAGTCGCTGACTATATTTCCTGTTATTTGCTGGATAGATACCTGGACCGCGATCCCTACACACGCTTTGCCGTGGAGGTTCAGATAAAAGATAACTTTGTCACTCTTGGCGGCGAAGTGACCAGCAAAGCCAATTACTCCCCGGAGGACATTGCCGCCTTTGTCCGCACCGCTGTCCATCAGATCGGTTACACATCTGAATATCAGAAGCGGTGGGGCAAGGAGAACACGATCTGCGGCGATGACCTTATCATTACCCAGCACATCGGTCAACAGTCCCCGGACATTGCACAGGGCGTTGATAATTCCGGTTGGGGCGATCAGGGCATCTTTCACGGTATGGCGGTGAACAGTCCCAAAACCGACTATATGCCTGCCGACTGGTATCTTGCCAAGAAAATCGGTCAGCACCTTTACGACATCCGCTATGCCGGACTGGACATAAAGACCCAAGTCACGATGTTGGACGGCAAGCCGGAAGAAATCGTTGTCGCCATCCCGATGCTTTACCGTCATTCGGAACAGGACATTGCCAACGCGGTGCAGTGGTGTTGCGGTGGAAGTAAGGACTACAAACTCACCGTCAACGGCACAGGGAGGTTTGTGAAACACGGTCCCATAGGCGACTGTGGAACTACCGGCAGGAAACTTGCGGTGGATTTTTATGGTGGCAACTGTGTGATTGGCGGCGGTTCTCCCTGGACCAAAGACGGCACAAAGGCAGACCTTTCACTGAATCTCCTTGCCAGAGCAAGGGCTGTATCTTATATTCAAGAGCATCCTGATTGTCCGGAAGTACACTGTGCCATCTCCTGTCGTATCGGTTCGCCGGAGATTTTGGTGGTGTTCACCGATAAAGCCGGGAATGAATTGCTTTCCTATCGTGAGAATGTAACTCCGGAAGAAGTAATCCGTGAATTCAACTTGCAGAAACCTCGCTTTGCAGAGATGTGCAGGAAAGGACTCTTTTCATGATTGCCACTTTCACATGGGCAATCACAATAATCAGTCTCACGGGAACGATACTCAATGTCAAAAAGAACAGTCTTTGCTTCTGGCTCTGGGCGGTCGGGAATATTGCGTGGTTGAGTTACGACCTTTGGCTCGGACTTTACAGCAGAGCCGCACTCGATGTCGTTCAGCTGGCGTTTGCCATTTGGGGCATTATCGCGTGGAAGCAAAAAAGCCCCTCGGAATGAGGGGCGTAAGTTCGGGGCGGTCAGGCGTTGGCTTCAAAAGAACCTTTGCGTTCCGCACTCTTTTTGAAGCGTGACGCTTCGCCCTTGGTGTTCATTTCGCGGAAAATTCCGCTGTAAAGGGTCTGCTCCGGAGTTTTGCCGGTGCTTTCCCATCCCGTTTCCTTGGCCTTGGCCACCAGTTCCTTGCAGTTCAGGGCTTCGCCTGTATCGGCGAGGATCTTGGCGGCGAGGTCAAGGAGCGACTTTTTCTTTTCCGGTTTTACCGTTGCACATTCCGGTGCAGGGTTCGGGGTTTCGACCTCTGCGTTGGTTTCAACTTCGGCGATGGTGTTGTTGTCTTCGGGCATAATTGTTTCCTCCATTTGATTATTGTTGATTTTTTCCAGCCGGGAGGTAAAAAACTCCCGTCCGCTGGAAATGCTTTTTACTTTATAATTTCCTTCGCCGCATTCGAGGATTTCCACTTCCACAAGATTGCGGCCGACCTTTGCGTTGGCGATTTCGCCGATTCTGAACTCACTCATTTGTAACCTCCAAGTTGTTGGTGTTGAACTCATTTTGCTTTCGCTGGTGCATATATAACCATGCAATCGGATCAATATCCAGTCAACTTTTGAAAATAAAGGCAAATATATGGATAATTCCTTGAAACTCACCGCATTACCGATAGAAATGCTCGTAAGAATCCTCAAACAGGCAGGCTCCCGGCTGATTACCGAAGAGAGCATTGCCGAAGATATCGCGGCAGGTGCGCCGCAGAATGAAGACGGCACAATAAATTTGATCGAGTACGCCGCTTGGCTCGTGAAAGGAGATGATACCGATGCCCCTGACTCCAACTAATATGCGCGTGGTGGATGTTGCCCGCTTGCTGAACTCAACCTCACAGGGATTTGTTCTGGCAC
>JAFTUS010000179.1 GCA_017466125.1 Lentisphaeria bacterium
AATGGCATCGCATCCAAATGGAAGCTTATGAACGCTCCATGACGCCGGAGAAAAAGAAATAATTTCCTCATTTGCCACCTCCTCCGGAAGCATTTCCGCCCCCGGAATTTCCGCTGTTGTTGCGGGTCATGGCATCGGTAATGGATTTGCCCAGACTCTTTTCAGAAGCCTGTCCGGCTTTGGTGAGATTCATTACATTGGAGGCAGTATTAAGCGACATAGCCAAAGCATTGCCGATACCGCCGCCGCGGAAGAGTGATATGCACGCCCACGGGATACCGATGTAAATGACTACACAGAGCAGCACAAATACACAGCCGAAAGCAAACAAAGCTCCAATGGCACCGGCAGCAATGACGATCGCTCCCGGTGGAGATGCCGCCAAAATAGCCAGTCCGGCTGATGCCGCACCGCTGGCTCCGATGGCAGTTGCCGCTGCCGCCGCCATTCCGGTATGCTCCCAGAGCTGACAGACTACCCATACCATTGTGAGATCTCCGAAAACCATACACAATGGAGCCATAATGAATCCGAAAGTCATGGTCATAAAGTTGACGCCGATCGTTTTGGTTTCCGGAACGGTAAGCATGGCAATAAACAATGGGGAAAGTGTTTTGAGAATGATAAAAAGTCCGCAAAGAACCAGTATCATCAGATCCCGCACACATTTCCCAAGCCATATACCGCCCCGGTAAAACAAATTGGCAATACCGACGACCACAGCTTCATACCAGGACCCGTCAACTTCAATGGACAGCAGCACTTTAACCGATTCTTCCACCCGTTTACCGGCATCCATTCCCCACTTGAGCATACCCTTGAAAAGGTAGTCCGACATAACAGGAAAGAGAGCGATAAAGACGATTGCCAGCAATACTCCGGCAAGGTACTTGATCCCCAGATATTCCCCGAACTGCTGATAATTCCGGTACACCGAAAGAAAAATGATCAGCATAGCGATACAAATGCAGACATTGTGCATCTGATCGAGCATATTCAGGATCACCTGATTGATGTTTTGAAATGTTAAAGCACCAGACATAGAGTACCTCACCGGTTGATGAACTGCTCAATGAAGTTGTTGCCCACAGAGCCTTTTGCCTCCAGTTCCGATGCTCCGCTTTCATTGATTTTGCGGGAATCGTGAATGGCTTTGGCTTTTTTGTAGTCGATCTCATCCTGACGCATATTGTCAGAGTACATCTGCTGGGCAACCATCGCTGAATGAACAGTTTGTGCCGCAAACATCTGCCCCAGTGTATTGGATTGCCAGATGCTGTTTTTATAGGCAGCGTGCTGAAGTTCATTCAAGGTGGAGTTCCGGGAGTCATACTGCTGATCGTGAGTATTAAGGTCACGCAACTGAGTAAGCATTTTCTGCTCCCAGTTCTTCATGATCTCCTGCGTTGCCAAAGCCTCTTTCTGGGTTTTGGCAAGCTGTTCCGACTGACGCTGCTGTGCCAGACGCATGGAGTAATCAATATCATCCAGCAGAAATTCAATATCCGCCGTACTGCAAACATCCCCATCCGCCAATTCCAGAGCTTCTTTGGTCACATTAAGTGCCGCAGAAATTTCCCGGTCATGCCAGAAACGGGAGTTGATATATGCCACCATCCGGGCGGGATCACCGATATAATTTTTCATATGGGTCGCTGTATCATAGATGTTGACCGCAGTATCGTAGGTGTCACGGGCAGTTTTCAGAGTATCCCGGCAGGTCGTTAAAGTATCCTGCCCGACACTCAATGCTTCTGCCGCAGTATCCAGATCGATCTGCTGATAGAGTTCATCCTGAACCGCTTTGATGGTATCGTGAATGTAAGTAATTGCATCATGCACAGCATAAGTGGCATGTGCCTGCGGTATGCAGACAGCCGACAGTGTCAGTGCAATAAATGCTGTTGAAAAAATACGCCTCATAAAACCTCCTTATTCCACGACCGGAAGCAGGATCGAATCCGGAACACGCTTCACGCCGTCGTTTTTGTATTGCACGGGAAGTTCATACAGACGGGTGCGGGTTTCTCCGCCTTCTTCCGCCTGATGAAGTTTCTGATAGAGCCAGTAAAGTTCTTTGGCTGAATTGGAACGCCCCAGATCATAACCGGCACGGAATTCTTTCTGTTTCTCATCTTTGAAACCGTTTTCAATAAACTGTCCCAGAAGATAACCACCGGCAGCCGCCGCTGTGGTAACAGCAATTTGTGTTCCTTGGGACTCATCCTCCGAGGCAAATAATCCGCCTACGGCACCGGCAAGTCCCAATGCGGGAGAAACCACCTGCGATGCTTTGGTTTGAGCGATTTGGGTAGCGGAACAGCCGCTGACAATGAGCATCATGCTCAACAAGAGTAAAGATGAAAGTGTAATTCGCAACATAATGATTGTCTCCTTTCCGGTCAGAAACTCAATATTTCAGTGGGGCTTACCCGCAAATCGCGGCTGTCAGTAGGAACTTCCTTATCCTGCATGGAGGGCAATCCATAATTTCCACTGTTGGTATTACCGCCGGAATACCGCTGCTGATAAGCAATGTTGTTGATGGTTGTACGCAGATTTTCATACTGAACATCCTGCTGATACTTGAGTGCCTGAAGCTGATCCTGAAAGTCGCCCTGCAACTCTTCCAGAAGTTTTTTATGCTGTTCATCCAGTTCAGCCATCAGCTTTTTCAGTTCATCATCACCGGCATTCTGCTTATCCTGCAACTGCTTGATAAGTTCCATGACCTGTGCTTTGAAAGCATCCAGCTGTGCCTGCAAATCGGCGTCACCGCTCTGGGATTCCTTGCGGATCTGCTCGATCAATGCCAGAAGACGCTCTTCGGTGGCAAGCAGGTCGCCACGCAAATCTTCCACCATCTGTTCCGCTTTTTTGCTGACCAGTGCCAATTCTGAGACCACCTGGGCAAGCTGATTTTTAATGACATTGAATTCGCTGTCATCATCTCTGATTTGCAGCGCCTGTTTGATGGCCTCCAATTCCTTGCGTAAATCCTGCAATTCGGAAAGTTTGCGGTTCAAAGCCTCCTGCAGAGAGGTTACATCTTCGCCTTTGGCAAGTTTTTCCTGAATTTCAAGTTGAAGGTCCGCAATCTCTTTTTCTTTGGCAGAAACCTTGCTTTCCAGTTCTTTGAGAAGATTTTGCAGTTTTTCTTTAGAATAGGTGCTGTACCTGATAAGCCGATTCAATTCATCCACCCGCTTTTCCAGCAGGGACTGAATGGAGTTCAACTGGGACTGGAGAAGGTCATATTTTGCAAGAGCTGCTTTTTTATGATCTTCCAAAGCCTGTTTCTGGGACTGCAGTTCCAGATAGATCTTTTTGACTTCTTCATCCAGAGAATTTACCAGTTTGTCGATCTGGGCCTTCAGTTCTGCCGCTTCCCTTGCGTGGGTATCTTCCGCCTGTTTGATCTGATTTTTAAGAGAAGTGATCTCATTTTTCAGAACATCCACTTCCTGCTTATACTTTTTGTCAAGTTCGCTGATCTGGGCCTCCAACGCCTGTTTGTCATGCTCGTGGGTAAGTTTGATATTTTCCAGACGGGCGTAATAATCAGCCTGCTTCTCTTTCAGATCGGACATCTCTTTGTAAAGGTCTTTATCCGTATCATTGAGTTTGGCAACTTCCGCATTGAGAGCATCGCGGGCAGATTGGATTTTACTGTCAAGCTGGGCGCAAAGATCCTTGTAACGGTTGTCCACAGTCAGAAGATCCTGTTTCAAATCTGCCGTGGCATCATCGATCTTTTTGGTAAGATCATTTTCCGCTTTGGTGATTTTTTCTTTGACTTCCGCAATTTCCCGGTCATGCTGCAGCTTGAGAGCGGTAAGTTCATTTTGGGCACTCAAGAGCTGTAAACGGGTATCTGTGATGAGATCCCGGAGAGCGTCATCCCCATCTTCAGACTCTTTTTCCAGCTGGGCAAGTTTCGTTTCCAACTGTTCAATTTTCTTATTGGAAGCTGCTTTTTCAGTTTCAAAACGGGTATTGAGATTGTCAATGGTTCCGTTCAAAACGGCAATATCCCGGTCATGGGCAGCCCGGATAGATGCTTCAATGGCACTCATCTCGCTGCGGAGTTTATCCACATCCACATCGTGCTTATCCTTTGCCGCTTTAAGTTCCGCTTTCAGAAGATCATGTTTTTCTGTCAGGTCATCAATCTGATCCTGCAAGGCTTTGTCGCCGTTAAGGAATTTTGTATTGAGTTCCTGCAGTTTTGCTTTGATTTCATCAATGGCGGCATTGATGCCGGCGACATCCGTTTCGTGCTGAGCCTTGAGATTGGCTATCGCTGTTTCGATCCGCTGAACATCCGCATTGTGCAGATTGGTCAATATCTGGATCTGATTGCCTTTTTCATTGATATTGGTCTGCAATTCGGCAATA
>JAFTUS010000180.1 GCA_017466125.1 Lentisphaeria bacterium
ACAAATAACCCTGAGAACTTGTAAAATAAGCCATGATTTTCTCCTGTCATGACTTATTATACCACCAACTTTCCGCTCAAACAATAGAAAAAGGCTGTTGCTCTCCTTTTTTGAGGTTTTGCAACAGCCCCTGTAAAAGAGTTTACTGCATACGCCCGGTGTAGGCATCCGTATCGGAGGTGTCATGCGCGGCGGCAAAGAATTTCTCTGCTGCTGCGTTCCACTTGGCATTCCACGGACGGGGATTGCCGCCGATTTGAACCACTTTCAAGCGGAGTTCGCCGGTCTTCCAATTGACCGTACAGGCGGTTCCCCATGCTCCGCCGTGACCGAACTGCCCTTTGCCGTTTGCGGTAAGACCGAGAGAGTAGTTCCCCATTCCGGCGGGACGGGTGCTGGTTGCAAGAATATTTTTGACGGTTTCTGCTTTCAGGATGCGCACGCCGTTATCCCCCATGCCGAGGTTCATCAGCATACGGTAGAATTTCAACTGGTCAGCGGCGGTCGTCCAGAGCCCTGCACCGGCAGAAGGATGCACCGTCGGACCGTTGTGCGGCAGCGGCATCGCTTTCATAAATGCGCGGTATTCGGCTTTTTTGCCTTTTTTGACCATATAAAGAGAAATGGAGCGGGCAAGTTGTTCTTCGGTGGGCTGGAAAGTGGTGTCTTTCATACCGAGCGGATCAAGCACACGTTCTTTGAGGAAGATATCCCAGTTTTTTCCGGTGATGACCTCGATGACCGCTGCTCCGATATCGATGCCGGTATTGGAATACTTAACTTTGGTGCCGGGTTCAAAAAGCAGTGGCTGGCTTGCGGCTTCTTTGGCGGTATCGCGCAAGGAGAGGGCGGGCCAGCCTTTTTTGTTTTTGGTCGGGATCTCAAAGGGGAAACCGCCGGTATGGTTCATCACCATGCGGACGGTCAGCACGTTTTTGGCGGGAGAAGTGACCCATTTGCCCTCTTTGTTTTTGGAACGGACTTTCAGCTCTTTGAATTCGGGCAGATATTTGGAAACCGGGTCATCCAGAGAAAGTTTGCCCTCTTCGACCAGAATGGCGATGGTCACGCCGCAGAACCCCTTGGTTTGGGAACACTGCATGAACATCTTATCCATGGTCATCGGGATTTTCTTCTCAACATTGGCCCAGCCGTCACAACTGATTTCAGCAACATTGCCTTTGTTGAAAACAGTGATCATTCCGGGCAGTTCCCCTGACTCGATGTAGGGTTTGACTGCTTCTGAAGCAAATTTCGTTCCGCTCGGTTTCAGTTCTGTTTGGGTTGCACATCCGGCAAAGCCTGCGGCAAGCAGGAGTGCGGATGCCGTTGTCAGAATTTTTTTGAATTCCATTTTTATTCTCCTTTTATTTTTTCCGCAAAAACGATCCGTTTTTCCGGTTTTTCCGTGCCAATATAAAAGCAATGATGATCCAGAAAAGCAGTGCTGTTGCAGAGATGCAGAGCATCTTCTGCCAGCCCAGTTTGAAGAGCAGAGTCAGTGCCATTGCTGTCCACAGTCCGCCGCCCATGATCGGCTCGTGGAGCAGTTGTTTGTAGCCGAAAGCCTCTGTTGCGCAGGTTTTCCCTTCGGGGTCGGCAGTGCGCAGCAGCATAAGACCGGTTGCGGTAACGCCGAGCGATTGCCCGAAGTCGGCGATAGCACATTCAAACCATGATTCAGGGAAAATCCGGGGAGCGGCGAACACCACCATACTCACAGAGAAAATCGTTCCGAGAACTATGATGATAAGCAACCCCTGCCAGTTCTGCACGACTACCGAAAGTTTGATGGTCGCCATGGCGGAAAGCACCAGAAAATCCAGCGATGCGCCCGCAAGACGCTGCATCTGACCATGGTCGATCAACGTATGGACTTTGATTTTTTGTGCTGTTTTCTGCAAGAGCAGACCGCCGATCATGCAAAAGGGGAAGAGGGGAAATCCGGAGAAGAAACGGGTCGCCGCATCGGGGAACAGAACGATTTCCAGATGCTGGATGCCTTTCTGCATTCCAAAGCCGACAAGAATGGAAATGCCGACCAGCGAAACGTGCCACGCCAGCGAGTCGATGGAGTCGCAGTAGACCGTCTGACAGCCTGCGGCCGGGCGGTCGTTTTGATGATAGATGCCGCGCTGCTGAAGTTTATTCTGTTCGGAAAAGGAACGGATATTTTTCACATACCCTTTGCGTCCCGCCCAGTTGACCAGCATGATACCGATAATGACGCCCAGCACCATTCCTGCGGTTGCAACGGTGTAACCCAGCGCAATTCCGTCTTCCCAGCCGAAGGAGCGGAAGCTCTCCGCCATACCGCTGACTGTTCCATGACCGCCCTGAAAGCCGATTTCAAGCAGATTGCCGAATGCCTCGTTCACGCCGAAGAGCGGGATCAGCAGAAATCCGACTGCCGCAAAACCGATCACATACTGTCCCCAGGCAAGGAGCTGCCCGAAACACAGTTGCGGAAATGCCCGCTGGAAAACTTTTTTCAGCGGAGGCGTGACCACTCCGAGAAACAGAGTAGCAAAGACCACATTGATCATAAAGCCCGGCAGTTTGCTTATCGCAGAGATCGCATCTGCGGGGAAGAGGTTCGGGAAGCATTGAAATAAAATCAAACCGACAACACCGCCGATAACAGAACTCGGCAGATAACAGCGTTGCAGAAAAGGCACAAAGACCCGGATGGTTTTTCCGATAAACAGCAAAACAGACAAGAGACAGAAGACGGTAACAGCAGTCATAAAAAAATAATCCTTTTGTGTTAAAAATATTTCTATAATATAAGGGTATTTTTACCGGATTTCAAATCCCACGGCAGGGATATTCACGATTTTTACAGATTTTTCCATTTTTTTACTTCAATGATTTGTAATCATTTTTATAGAAAATTACTGAATGAAAAATAAAAATATTACCGAATGGAATTTGAAAAAATTACCGAATGAAATTTGAAAAAATTACCGAATGAAATTTGAAAAAATTACCGAATGGAATTTGAAAAAATTACCGATTGATGTATATTATACACAGAAAGGAGCATTATGTTATGGAACGGAAAGATTACAAACCACGGTTGATAGATAAACGACTCGATGATTTTTTGACAGCCGCCGGTGCTGTTGTTGTGGAGGGGCCCAAATGGTGCGGAAAAACCTGGACATCCTCTCAACACAGCAACAGTGAATTTTTGATTGGAAGTGCCGAAGGTAATTTCCAGAACAAGCGTTTGGCAGAACTTGCTCCTGAAACTGTTTTAGCAGGTGATACCCCAAGAATGCTTGATGAATGGCAGGAAGTCCCCTTGCTTTGGGATGCCGTCAGAGTTGAAGTTGACAAGCGTAATGCCAAAGGGCAATTTATTCTTACCGGTTCAGCGACACCCAACCGTAAAGGCATTTTGCACAGTGGTGCCGGACGGATCGCCAGACTGCGTATGCGTCCGATGACGCTTTTTGAATCAGGAGACTCTTCCGGCAAGGTATCATTGTCTGAACTTTGTGAAGGGAAATTTACTCCTTGTATGAATGGAGAAGTTACGCTCTTGCATTTGGCTGAATTGATTGTTCGCGGTGGTTGGCCCGGTAACTTGAATGTACCGGTAAAAAACGCCTCCATTATTGCACAGGAATACATAACAGCTCTGCTGGAAAATGATATTTACCGACTTGATGAAGTTAAACGCGATGTCCGGAAGATGCACTTGCTGCTGAAATCATTAGCCCGCAACGAAAGTACCATTGCAAGTGTAGCTGTTTTGCGGAAAGACATCAGCGGCGTAGATGGTGAAAATATTGACGACGATACAATAAATGCCTATCTTGATGTATTTCGCAGGATGTTTCTTTTGGATAATCAGTTGCCATTTGCTCCGGCGACCCGCTCATCCATCCGGATCAAACAAGCAGAAAAGCGGCATTTGGCAGATCCGTCTCTTGCCTGTGCATTACTCAAAATGACTCCGCAGGGATTGGTGAATGACCTTGAAACCTTCGGATTTCTGTTTGAAGCTCTCTGTATCAGAGATTTGCGGATTTATGCTGAAACTTTCGGAGCTGAATTGTATCATTATCGTGATTATAAAGATAATGAATTTGATGCAGTTATTGAACTTCCTGACAAAAGATGGTGTGGCGTAGAAGTAAAATTGGGAGCTAATCAAATTGACTCTGCATCCGAAAATCTGTTGCGTATCAATAAGGCGATTGAAGATGCCAATGGTGATCCGGCTTCGATTTTGATAGTAGTTTGCGGTTTGTCAAACGCAGCATACCGAAGACCGGATGGAGTCTATGTATTACCGATAACGATGTTGAAAGATTAGTTCAAAGATTTTTCAGGATTTTTGCAGATATTGTTCATTTTTTCCATTTTTTTGTTTCAATGATTTGACAACTGCTTTTTCTGTGCTATATTTTGATTAGTCAGACTAAAAGAGGGATAGAATGCCGATCATATTGACACAGACCAAACATTATCAGATCACAATGCAGCTGCGGGAATTTATTCTCGGGTTGGAGGCGGGGGATACTGTGCCTGTTGTGTCGGAGTTGACGGAAATTCTGCAATGTTCGCACGGGACGGCGATCCGTGCGTTGAAAGCACTGTCTGATGAGGGGCTTATCACTCGCCCCCCGCGCAAACAGCGTTACATCGTGGCGAAGCACGCCGAACGTTCTGCCGCCCGTATCGCCATGGTGCGCCCGGATTTCCCGTCACCTACCTACGAAAATCAGTTGCGCCGTATCTTTGGGGCGGGCAAAAAGAAAAATTGGAGTTTCAGTTATTTCAGTTACCGCAATGCCGATGAACTGGATTTTAACCGGATTGCCGCTGACTGCGATGGTCTTGTGATGATTCCGGCTTCTGAAGATATTCCCGCTGAACTGGTTGGCCGTATGCTTGAAATGGGGAAACCCGTCGTTGTTCTGATGGAACATCTTGACCATCCGCAGATCAGCAATGTCACTGCCGATGATGAAGCGGTTGGACGTCTGGCGGCTCAAACACTTTTTGAACACAATTACAAGCGGATATTACTGATCAAAGACCAGCCCGATGAGAGTACCATGCAGTTGCGCCTTGCCGGATTTCGGAAGGAGGCAGAGCGACTTGGTTTGGCTCTGCCGGATGAGTTGTTCCTGGATACGGGAGTGTGTTCTTTTGAGTTTTTCGGCAATAAACTCTATGAGAAATTCGATGAATTTCTCCGGAAGGATATTCCGTTTGATGCTGTATTTTGTCTGACGATGGATGCGGCACTCGTCGTTCACCGTGCGCTGCTGGCTTCCGGCAGAAAAATTCCGGAAGAGGTGGGGCTGCTTGCATTCAGCGGCGAAAATAATATTGCGGAATATTTTACCCCCGCCATTACAACGATTTCCATTGATTTGAATTCCGGAATGGAAGAGGCCGTGAATATTTTGGCAGAAAGACTGGAGAATACGGATACAGCAGCCCGGAGTTTTGCGATGCGTCCAATTATTGAAGAGCGGGAAAGTTTAAAAAAATAATCGGCACTTCGGAAGAAGTTTATTATAAAACAAAATTAGTCAGACTAAAAAGGAGACAAAAAATGAAAAAGAAAAAATTTACTCTCATCGAACTGTTAGTCGTTATTGCGATCATCGCCATTCTCGCCGCCATGCTCTTGCCCGCTTTGAACAAGGCTCGTTCCAAAGCCCGTATCACAAGTTGTCTGAATAATTTGAAAACCTGCGGAACTTACTTGCTCATGTATGCAGATGATTACAACGATCACCTTGCCACATTACCGCTGGAATGGGGTTACGGTTCCGCATTGGGTAAAATGCTGGTACCCTACACCGGTCTTCACGTTTCAAATCAAACCAGTGCTCAAATCGACAAAATATCCCGATGTCCTTCTGACAATAAGTCAACAACGGAACAGATGTCATATCGAACAATTGGTTATGAAGGTATGTATTACGACAACACTTTGTGGAATCCTTCACTAATCGGATCAACATTTTATCCCAAATTGTTCAAACTTTCCGGATACGCAACGTCATACGCCAGCCGCAGTTGGAATTGTACTTATGCCTGGATCGCAGATGATCCTTACATTGATAACCATGCAGACGGACGCCCCTCTATAAACCGGTGGAGAGTTGACGGCAGTGCTTCAAATTTTTCTGATCTTGAAAATCTGTATCCGATCGTCAATATAACAAATCGTAACTTCTGGGGGGCAAATTACAAAGACTACAGCATCATTTGGCTGCTGCTTTCTGACAACTGATCAAGGGGATTTTGTATGAAACTTGATTTTCAATTCGTTACAGACCGGGCATGGCAGGCGGTTCGGGAGCGTGAATTGCGTCCCGGAGAATATTGCCGGTTTTTACCGGAAGAAAATTCTGTTCCAAATGAATATGGTTGTGCCGATGCCGCCAATATTCTTTATTCCATCGGAAAAATGGAGCGCAGTCCGGAACGCCGTCTCGCGGCAGTGAAAGCATTGCAGGCGATGCAAGATCCGGAAACAGGTCTTTTTCAGGAGGAAACGCATCATCCGCTGCACACAACAGCCCATTGTCTGGCGACATTGGAATTGTTCGATGCCGAACCGCTCTATCCGGTAAAGGCAGTTCAACAGTATTCCGACCCCGGAAATTTCCTTGATGCGCTGGCGTGGGAGAGTGACCCGTGGAATGAATCTCACAAAGGGGCCGGGCTTTTTTCCATTCTTGCGCTGACCGGAATGTTGACTTTGGAATGGCAGGAAAAGTATTTTGCCAATCTCGACCGCAACGCGGACCCCGAAAACGGCGTCAGCCGGAAAAATGCCGCCGTCTCCGGCAGGGCGGAACTTGCGGCACACATGGCGGGAAATTTTCATTACTTTTTCTGCTATCACCACGCCAGACATCCTTTCCCTTATCCGGAAAAAGCCATTGACAGCTGCATCCGGCTCTATCAGGAAAGACGGCTTTTCGGAAATTTCGGCGAAAAGTTTACCTTCCTTGAGGTCGATTGGATTTTTACGCTTCACCGCTGTTCCCGCCAAACGCCGCACCGCTTTGAGGAGGTCCGGAGCAACTTGCGGGATTTTGCCGTGAAATATCACAAGTTTTTGACCGGGACAGACTGGAACAGCGCAATCGGCGGAAATGATTTACATGCCATTTTCGGCATGATTACCGCTGTTGCAGAACTGCAGTTGGCTCTGCCCGGAGAGATCATTACTGAAATACCGATGAAAAACGTTTTGGACAGGCGTCCGTTTATTTAGGAAAAGGAAATGGTGTTTTTTATGAAGAAATTATTTTTTGCTGTTTTTCTGCTGTGCTTCACGTTGTCGCTATCTGGTGCTGTTGACAGTGCGGCAAAAAAGAAAATGTGCTGGGCGCATCTGGTCAGTTGGGGATTTGATCTGGTCAATGGATACGATCAGATTTTTACGGCGGGCAATCATTTTCAGTTGGCTCCGTTCAGTGACCGTATTCTTGCCGGGAAATATATTCAACAGGATTCCGGGATTTTCCACGGGACCCGCAAACAGATCGAAACAGCCATGCAATGGGGAATAGACGGCTTCTGTGTTGATATCATTGCGGATCCGAAATTATATAAACGCATGATGGCACGCTTTTTCCGTCATGCCGAGGGGTACGATTTCAAAATCGCTCTCTGCATTGATAAAATGAATTATCCTTTGGAACATACGGCAGCGCATCTTGCAGATTTCATCCGCACCTACCGGGAACACCCCAACTCTTGTCTGATTGACGGAAAACTGGTCATTTTTATCTATGATATGGGAAAAATGACTCCGGCGCAATTTGGAGAACTGCGGAAAAAACTTGCGGAACAAAATGCGGAGGCATACTTTATCATCCAGCCCATGCGTGAAACATCCATGTGGGACGATCCAAAACGTATGAGTGCAGTTTCCAGAGTTTCTGACGGTTTTTATGATTTCGGCTGCAATGGTTTTTCAAAGAGAGAGATGATACAGCGTCTTGCCAATGGCCGCAAATATCTGCAAAAAGAAAATCGTCCTGATTTTCTCTGCGCCGGGATCGCTCAAGGGTATATCGGGCAATTTTCCGCCTTTTACCGCCCGTATCTCAATACCGGAAGTCTCCGGCACAGTTGGGAGGCTGCTATTGCTAATAATGCCGATTGGGTTTGTCTGACCACCTGGAACGACTATATCGAAAACACCCACTTTGAACCCTCTGTCAACAACCGTTTCAATCTGGTCCGGCTTAACCGGGAATATCTTTACAAGTGGCGCAAACAGACTCCCCCGCCCCGTCCGGCTCAAGCCATGCTGACCTATATGGAAGAGGCTGTTGCCGGAAATATGGTTACTCTGGAACTGCTCAATTTCAGTTATACTTATAAAGAAAGTGAAGCAGCCATCCGTCTGCTGGAAAAGGACGGCAAACTTTTCAGAGAGTACAAACAGGTGTTGTCTGGAAATGATTTGAATGTAAAAACATTCCGGCTTGCTTCTTCTGAACTGGGCGGGCGTCATGCGCTGCGGGTGCAGTTTTCTGTTGTTCCGAAAGGCGAAAAGCACGTTTTCCGGGAGTTGCTGCCCATTATCCGCCGTCCGGATTGGCAGTATTCGGTACGCACTGCCAGAGCCAGCTATGACGATTTGGTTCCGTTCCCCGCGCAACTCTCTATAAAGGGGAATATTGCAAAAGCCCGCTTGCAAACGTGGACATGGGCGGGCAAGGTGGAACTGCTCCGCAACAACTGGCCTGTGGCGGAAAAGATAGTCGAGCATACCAAAAAGCCATTCGTGGATGTGACTTTTGATTTGCCGGGAAACATTTTTCCGGAAGATTGTTATGTGGTTCGTTTGACGGACGTTTCGGATCGTGTCGGTTACAGCAACCCGGTATTCAAGGTCAATTCCAAGTTTAACACCAGAATTGAAATGCCGGTGATCGTTACCAACTGTGATTTTGATGAAAGTTGGCCGTTATGGAAAGAGCGTCCCCGTAAACTTGCGGGGGAGGTGCGTAAGACAACCTTCCGTGAATTTGAGCGTTTCAATGTCAGATTTGATATGACGCAGGAGAAGATCACGCCTCTTTTCTTTTCTGATTCTGATTGGAAACTCGGTGCGGTTGCCGGAAAACGTTCGGGACACTCGTGGAGAAGTGATGCAAAAAACGTTCCCGGCACCGTCAAAAGCAGCGGACCGGACGGCAAAGAACGTATCGTATGGCGTTTTGACGGCGACGATAATATAACACTCACATCCCGTGCATTCCCGCACGGTCCCGTGACGATCGAAATGTGGGTCCGCCCGGAGGAGGGGAAGCGTACTTTATTCGCCGTTGCCGGAACCCGTTTGAGTTTGTCTCCTGATATGAAAGTCTGCTTTGAACGTACTCCGGAGGGGGGTAAAAAAGCCGGACTGCTCTCTTCCGAGCCTGTTCCCGCCGGAACGTGGACACATATTGCCGCCGTTTACAGCGGCAAATCGCTGGAACTTTTCTTCAATGGGAAAGCGGTTGGAAAAGTCCCTGCCGGAGCATTTACTTTCGGAGTCAACGCCATTCCGGTCATCGGGAACGCTCCCGGGAAAGCTGAAGGCGGTTTCAAAGGCGACATGGCGGGATTTGCTCTTTACGGCGGTATTCCGCAAAACGGCAAATTTCAGTTAAAATAAGAGGCAACTCCTCAAAAATAAACCTTCAGGCGGAACAGTTCAGAGATTTTTGAAAAAAAGTACAAAAAAAATTTGACCTTCATATACTTTGGAATGTATATTATACAAAAGCCTAATTCAAACAGGAGTTATAATATGAAAAGAAAAATTTTTTTGTTGCTGTTCTGCCTTGCCGGAACGTTTGGTTCGTATGCCGTTGACGGCGTTGTTAATGCGACTGCGCTGAACGCCCGTCTGCGCCCGGAACTGGCTTCGCCCGTTGCGATGAAACTCGCCAAAAACGCAGTGGTCAACGTGCTTGCCGCCAAGGGAAATTTCTATGAGATCGCAGTGCCGGATTATGCTCCGGTCTATGTTTCCGCCGCCTATATCGGACAGGATGGAAAACTTTTTAAAGATCAGCAAATGCGGGTAAAACCGGCTGTCGGTGCCGCCTCCTACGGCGTCATTCCCGCCGGAACTGCCGTTGAAACCGTTAAAGTCGATCGTTACGGCTGGGCGCGGATCAAGCCGCCGAAAGCCCTGAAACTCTATGTCGCAAGTTTCTATATCGACCTGAAAGGGAAATTGGAAGAAACTCCCGCCCCCGAAGTAAAGAAGGAAGTGGCGAAAGCCGCCGCTCCTGAAGCCGCTCCCGAAGTGAAGAAAGAAGAGGCAAAAGCCGCCGCTCCCGAAGCCGCTCCCGAAGTGAAGAAAGAAGAGGCAAAAGCCGCCGCTCCTGAAGTGAAAAAGGAAGAGGCAAAAGCCGCCGCTCCCGTTCCGGTGTTGGAACCCGAACTTATTTCTCTCGGCATCGATGTTACGAAAGGCGAAAAGGTTTCTCTGCGCGGTAATTTGACGGCGTTGAGTGAAAAAACAGTGAATTGTGTTCAGTATGCTCTGACTGCTGATAATGACGGAAAACTTGAAATCGTCTGTTTTGTCAGTGTCCCTGCCGGGAAAGATCTCAGCAAAATGCAGGATCAGGAGTTGACCGTAGAGGGAACCGCATACACCGTCCCGAACTGGAAAAAACGCATTCTCCGCCTTGACAGTTATAAAACTGTCAAGTAGAAATCCGGAAAATTTTGTATTATTGCCGCAACTCTCCATTTGTCCGGAGAGTTGCGGGCTTGACTTTTGCCGTTTCCGGTTCTATATTACCGGTTGAGGAGGTTTTGAAATGAATTTGTTTGAGAGGAAAGTTTTATTTGACCATGCCAACTACGAGTTGGTTCATGCTGTCGATAACGTCGTTGCCGGAAAAGCGGCATGGCAGTTGGTTGACAGCCGTCTGAAACTGCATCCGCGGGGCATACGCGAACTTTCAGAAGTCCGTTCCGTCCGGTTGGCTTGCACCATGCTCAATTTGCTCGATACGTTTGAGGCGGGAAACTCCGCTCTCGAAAGGCGTCTCGATGCTTTGCAGGCTCTCAAAGATGAACTTTCGGCAATTTCAGATGTGCCGTTTCCGCTCAACACCTCCCGCGTGATCGTACAGATCATCAAGCAGCTTGTACGGGAGAAGAACGACTTCTTCCGCCGTCTGCATCTTGCACATGATTTGCGGGATGCCTTGCTGGGTAATCCGCTCTTTATCCGGAAACTCCTGCGCCGCTATCATCTGGTGGAAATGCCCGAAAAATGGGAACCCGTTTCATTCGATCAGCACGTTCACGATGCCAATACCAAAGGGCGCAAATCTCCGACGCACCTTATTATGGATGCGTGGGTCAAAGGCATCCGCAAAATCGAAGTTATCTATTACAACTTTGTTCCGCTTGCCGCCGCAGAAGAACTTTTGCGCGCCGCCTCCATTATGAACATGTCCGTCCGGATCGGAGTGGAGTACAAAACCCTGTACCGCGGGAAGTTTGTGGAGATGATCTGGTCTCCGCGCGGATTTTCCGGCATTACCGATTATATGAATTTTCTGCGCCGGGTGGAAGAGTCGGAGTTTTTCCGCAAGTGTCAGGATGCCGCAGTCTACCGCCGCCGCATGGTGCTGGATACGCTGGCGCGTTTCAATCAGCAGGAACTTGAAAAATTCAATGCCGCTTACAAGGTCGCTTTTGCGGCGATCAGCGAAGAGGATTTTCTCGCCTCTGTTCAATACGGTCAGCCCGAATTGGAACATGTGGGGGAATATCTTGCCTCTCTGCTGAAAAAACAACTTTCCGCTGAATTGGCTCAACTTCAGAAAGAACAGCGTTCCGAAGATCGCTGCCGTGAGATCACCGAACTGCTGGAAATGGTTTCCAGCGAATGGATCATGGAAAAACATCTTGACCGCTCCATTGTCGATCAAGTTCCTGAAGATGTGGAAGTTCTGCCGGAATTGAACCGTTACACCCCCCGGCAGCTGGTGGAAGAGCTGCGCAAGTTTCCGGCGGCTTTCCGGATCACGCTGAATTTGAGCAAACTTTCTCTGCCGGATGTCATTGAATTGCTCTATCTCTGTCAGGGCGGTATTTCCACGTTGGAGATTTTTAACCTGAAAGACCAACTCAACGGAGAAAACGATGCCTGCAAAGCGATCAATAAATTGCGGATCGCATTGAATAACGGGGCGGTATTCGCATTGAAAAATCTTCTGTTTCAGGCAATCGAAGAGAGTTCTTCAGACGAGCAGAAACAAATATTGCACGATATTCTCAAAGACCTTTCCGGTTTTATCCGTTTCTACAAACATTCGGAACTGGGCGCAACGCTGGGCAGTGATTCAGCCAGTCACGCCTCCCGGCTTGCTCACGGTATGGGGCTGGTCGTTGTGGAATCCCTGCCGGGCAGGGTACGGCGTGCGTTTGCCCGCGGAAAAATGTTTGAACTGCAGCGCGTACCTGTTTGCGCCTCCATCTACAAAAGCATCAACTTCTTTGCCGGCGGAGAGCGGAAAGTCGAATTTCACTGTCCCGACCCCGCCGCAAAGATCGGGTGCAAAGAGGGAAACGTGGCAACTCTGGGCGGCGGTATGCCGCCGGTGGAACGGGAACTGCTCCGGCATCCGATCAAACAGTTGACGGACTGGTGGACGTATCTCAACAGCGACATCAAGATTTTTCTGAAGATCGCCGTTGGTTTCTTCGCCGCTTTCTTCACATTTTATTTCACCAATACCCAGTGGTGGGTGCTGATGTATTTCGGAGCCCCGATCTGGTTCGGCATTACTGCGGTTCGCAACATGATCCAACTGGTTGCCAGCGGGGGAGGGTGGCGCAGTTCTCCGCTTCTGAAATGGAATGAATTTATCTCCTGGCAGCGGATATCGGACTCGCTTTTCTTTACCGGATTGTCCGTGCCGCTGCTGGATTATGTCGTTAAAACATTGCTGTTGCAGCACATTTGCGGTCTGACGACGGAAAATGCTCCGGTATTGGTGTTTACCGGGATCGCACTTGCCAACGGCTGTTATATTGCCGGACATAATTTACTGCGTGCATTTCCCCATTCGGCTGTGGTGGGGAACTTCTTCCGTGCGCCGTTGGCGATCCCGCTGGCTATTTTTATCAACTTCATGCTTACGATGCTGCTGGAAAAAGCGGGCGTTGAAAATGCCGCCGGTCTGATGCAGCAGAGTGCCGCAATCATCTCCAAACTGGCAAGTGATATCGTCGGCGGCATCATCGAATCCAGAGCGGACTGCAAGAAATATATAGCCGCCCGCACGAGCGATTACAAAACCAAATTATTTGAATTGTTTGAACTCTATTCCAAACTGGAATTAAACCAGCCGGACAAAAGTGAAATCAATTTCACGTCGCCCGCTCAACTGCAAAAAACGGCCAATGACAATACTCTGCTTTACCGTCTGTACGCCAATGTGCTGGATCAGATGTATATGTGGATGCGTCAGCCCCGTTCCCGCAGTGCGCTGAAACAACTGCTGAAAACAAGTTCTCCGGCGGAACGGAGCCGTCTGCTTGCCTGTCAGGATATACTGGAAAACGAAAGTACCATTGCCGACCTCTTTCTGAAAGGGATTTTCGGAGAGAAATTCTCCCGTCCGCTGGCATTTTACTTGCATTATCACAGCGATTATCAAAATGAGTTCCGGCAGTTTATACAGAAGATGGATCGACGGAAATGAAAAAAATCACGCGGTTGCATTGGTGTACCGGCTTGCTCGTTCTGTATCTGATCGAAGCTGTATGGCTGTCATTCGATCCGGTAAGCCGGGTAATCTGGCTGACAGAAAACAGTATCGCATGGATGATTATAGCGGTACTGATCGTTCTTTACGCCCGCGGAGTGCGTTTCTCCAAAACCGCTTATACGCTGATAGCGATTTATCTTTGTTTTCATACAGTGGGCGGTCACTATACATTTGAAAAAGTTCCTTTTGAGACTGTTACGGAACTTTTCGTCTTCAAACGCAATAACTTTGACCGGATCTGTCACTTTATGGTTGGTTTTTTCGCTTACCCGGCTCTGGAGTATTTTGAAGATCGAAAGATCATCAGGGGGCGTTCTATGGCTGTTTTTTTAGTAATAATGGGAATTTTTGGTGTTGCCGCAATTTTTGAATTGGTCGAGTGGATTTATGCGGAACTTGCCGCTCCTGAAGCGGGGGCGGCATTTCTCGGTTCGCAAGGAGATATCTGGGATGCCCAGAAAGATATGCTTTGCGACGGCTGCGGAGCAATTTTCAGTTCAATACTCTATGCCCTTTTCAATAAAGACAGCGCATTGAAAAAATAAGACACAACTCCGGTTCAAAACATCCGGGGGGGAAGTTATCCCCGTCCGGATTTCCGTCTGACCCTTTTCGCCCGTATTTCCGTAACGGGGGCAATGCGTGTGCCGCGTATACAAAAAAAGGTTGTTGCTTACCTTTTGACAGGTTTTGCAACAACCTTTTTCGCTATTGTCGCGGAGACCCGGATTATTCCAGATCAAGTCCGGTGAAGACTTCGCCCATATCGACAATGGATTCGCCGGGTTTGAGAGCGGCGGTGTACTCTTCTTCAGCCTGTCTGAGATCTTCAGGAGTGAAGTCTTCGGAAACAGCCTTGATGGAGAGACCGATGCGGCGTTCGTCGAGGTCAACTTTGATGACCCGGGCTTCAACATCATCACCGACATTGAGCAGGTCTTTGACCTTTTCAACGTGGTTTTTGCTGAGCTGGGAAATGTGGATCAGACCGTCGATCTTGTTGGTGAGTTCAACAAAAGCACCGAAAGCGGCGATTTTGGTGACTTTGCCCTTGACAACATCGCCGACTTTGTAGAGTTCGTCGATCTTTGCCCAGGGATCGTCTTCAGCCTGCTTGAGACCGAGGGAGATGCGCTGCTGTTCGGGGTTGATTTCGAGGATGACAACTTCGACTTCCTGACCGGGTTTCAGAACTTCGTTGGGGTTGTTGATCTTGCGGGTCCAGCTCATGTCGGAAACGTGGATCATACCGTCGATATCGTTTTCGATTTCAACGAAAGCACCGTAGCTGGTCATATTGCGGACTTTACCGGTGATGTGTTTGCCGACGGGATATTTTTCAGCGAGGACTTCCCACGGATTGCGTTCTTTCTGACGCAGACCGAGAGAGATCTTGCGGCTGTCGCGGTCGATTTCGAGAACAACAGCTTCGACTTCGTCGCCGATATTGAGGACGTCGGAAGCCTTGCTGATGCGCTTGGTCCAGCTCATTTCGGAGACGTGGATCAAACCCTCAACGCCGGTTTCGATTTCAACGAAAGCACCGTAAGGCATGATGTTGACGACTTTACCGGTAACTTTGCTGTCTTTGGGATATTTGGCAACCACGTCATCCCAGGGATTGCGGGTCTTCTGTTTGAGACCGAGGGAGACGCGTTCTTTGTCTTTGTCGATGCCGATGATGACGACTTCGATTTCCTGACCGAAGGTGAGGACTTCGCTGGGATGAGCGATGCGGCCCCAGCTGATATCGGTGATGTGGAGCAGACCGTCAACACCGCCGAGGTCGATGAAGGCACCGAAATCGGTGATGTTTTTGACCACGCCGACGCGGAGGTCATCGACCTTCATGTCGTCCATAAGTTTGGCGCGCTGATCTTTGAGGGTCTCTTCGAGAAGTTCGCGGCGGGAAACCACGATGTTGCGGCGGTCGAGATTGATTTTGATGATTTTGACATCAAATTCTTTGCCGACATAGTCATCCATATTGCGCACGGGGCCCACGTCAAGCTGGGAGCCGGGCAGGAAAGCAGGGAAACCTTCGACATCGACCATGACACCGCCCTTGACGCGATGACGCATGAAACCTTTGACCACATGACCTTCGCCGTATTCGGTGGTGATGCGGTTCCAGGCCTTGATGGAGTTGGCCTTTTCGAGGCTCAATTCGGGTCTGTTGTGACGGTTTTCGATTTCTTCGAGGTAGACATCGATTTTGTCGCCGACATTGACTTCGTCAAATTTGGTGAATTCGGATGCGGGGATGAAGCCCTCTGCTTTGTAGCCGATATCGACTTCAACGCCGTCGTTGCGTTTCACGATGATCGTGCCTTCGATGATCTTGCCTTTGGTGAAAGTGTTGGAACTTTCGGTGTTTTGGAGCAGGGCGTCCATGGATTCGGGCATGCCGGTAAAATCCAGGAAACTGCTTTCGAAGTTGGTTTCTTCTGCCATGTTGTTTTGTTCTTTTGTTAAGTTATTATTGTTTAACGAATTCGAGAAAACGACACCGTGTCATGATCCCGAGCCATATTCTGTATAATATATACTGATTTTTTCAAAAAACAAGTCCATAAATCATTATATCTGTTTTTTTTGCGTTTTTTTGCGTTTTTTGATGCAACTGCCGGAAAAATCAAGGCTTTGCGGCTTTTTCAGCCGTATCGACAGAGGATTGTCTGAATATTTTGAGATAAAAACATTCTTGCATGTTGAAAAACAGATGATACCGGGGTATATTATGTAATCTCAAGTAATTTACAGAGAAAGGATTTTTTCGATGAAAGCGTTTTTTTTATTGATGGGAGCGGTCGCCGCTCTGCTGCTGTTTGGCTGTGGTGACAGTCCAGAAACAGACCGTTCCAAACAGTTCATTGTCGGATTTGATGCCGATTTTCCCCCGTACGGTTATGTGGAAAATGGCGTAATGAAAGGGTTTGACCTCGATCTTGCCCGCGAAGTCGCCAAACGAAATCAGTGGGAGATCGTTCTGAAACCTATCAACTGGGATTCCAAGGATATGGAACTCAACTCCGGTTCGATCGACTGCATCTGGAACGGGTTTACCATCAACGGCAGAGAGAATGCTTATGAGTGGTCCGAACCCTATGTCGATAACAGTCAGGTCGTGCTGGTGAAAAAATCTTCCAAAATCGGCAAACTCGCTGATTTGAAAGGAAAAATCGTTGCCGTCCAGACCGATACCCCCGTTCAGAAAGCATTGACCGGCAAAGGAAAACGCGCTGATCTCGGCAAAAGTTTCAAACGCCTGATCGTGACCCCGAACTATAACAATGCCATCATGGAACTGGAGGCCGGTTCCGTCGATGCCGTTGCCATGGATATCGGCGTGGCGAAACTCAAAGCCGCAACCAACAAAGAACTGGTCATTCTGCCGGAAACGGTGATCACCGAAAAATACGGCATCGGCTTCAAGAAAGGCAATACCGCTCTGCGTGATGCCGTGCAGAAAACGCTGAAAGAGATGGTCGCCGATGGCAGTGCCAAAGCGATTTCCGCCAAATATTTCGATGGAAAAGATGTGCTGATAATCAAACCCTGATCGAATTTGTCATGGATTACGCTTATATGTTCAAAGCATTGCTGGAGGGGTTCGGCGTTTCTGTGCTTATTTTTGTGCTGACGCTCCTCTTTGCACTGCCGCTCGGACTGCTGATCGCTTTCGGGCGCATGTCGAAATATCTGTTTATCCGCTGGATTTTTCAGATCTACATTTCCATTATGCGGGGAACTCCGCTGATGCTTCAACTGCTGATCTGTTTTTTCGGACCTTACTATATTTTCGGCATGACGCTTCACAGCAACTACCGTTTTACGGCTGTGATCATTGCCTTTGCGCTGAATTATGCCGCCTATTTTGCCGAAATCTACCGTGCGGGCATCGAGTCGATCCCCGTGGGGCAGTATGAGGCGGCAAAGGTGTTGGGGTATACTCCGGTGCAGACATTTTTCCGGATCATTTTTCCGCAGGTGTTCAAGCGTATTCTGCCGCCTCTGACCAATGAGGCTATCACGCTGGTGAAAGATACGTCGCTGGCTTTTTCGCTTTCCGTTCTGGAAATGTTTACGATAGCCAAACAGATTTCAAGTGCCCATGCAACGATGATCCCCTTTGTGGTTGCCGGGGTGTTCTATTACATATTCAACTTTCTGGTTGCCGGCGGGATGGGATATCTGGAAAAACGGATGAATTACTACCGTTGAGGTGCTCTTTATGAATGATGTTGTGACGATTTCCAATTTTTCCAAATCTTTCGGCGAATTGCAGGTGTTGAAAGATATCTCCCTGTCGGTCAGGCGGGGGGAGGTCGTTTCGATCATCGGACCTTCCGGTTCCGGCAAGTCCACGCTGCTGCGTTGTGCCGCCATGTTGGAAACTGCCGACAGCGGCGATCTCTCCTACGGCGATATTTCCGTAATGCAGAACGGAGTTTATGCTCCGAAAGAAAATCTGAAAAACGCCCGCAACCGTTTCGGACTGGTTTTTCAGAACTTCAATCTCTTTCCGCACTATTCCGTGTTGAAAAATATCATCGATGCCCCCGTTTGCGTGCAGAAACGCAAAAAGAAAGAAATTACCGCAGAAGCGATGGAACTGCTGAAAAAAATGGGACTTGAGGATCGTGCCGATGCCTATCCGTGCCAACTTTCCGGAGGTCAGCAGCAGCGGGTGTCGATCGTCCGCGCACTGGCGATGAAACCGGATATTCTCTTTTTCGATGAGCCGACTTCTGCGCTCGACCCGGAGCTGACCGGGGAGATCTTGCGGGTGATCCGCCAACTTGCCGAAGAAAAAATGACCATGGTCATCGTAACGCATGAAATCAATTTTGCCAAAAATGTTTCCGACCGGATCATTTTTATGGCTGACGGTGTGATCGTGGAACAAGGGCCTGCCGCCGAACTGGTCGATAATCCCGCCAACGAACGGACAAAGGCGTTTCTTGCCAATATCGGCAGAGACAGTGATTGATTTCAGGGGGCGGCTGTGGCAAATCTGACGGTGACCTGGTTCCCGCTGATGGCGGTGCTGATTTCAGTGTATGCCTATTTCTTTCCGCAGACACTTCAAGGCGGCGGCTTTCTCATTGTTCCGCTGCTGGGGTTTATCATGCTGGGAATGGGGGCGACGCTTTCAGTAAAGGACTTTGTTTCAGCAATACGCCGTCCCCGGGCGGTCTTTATCGGAATGTTCATGCAATTTCTGCTGATGCCGCTTCTGGCGTTCGGTATCGGGCATCTTTTTCAACTTCCGCGCGAACAATTCATCGGTCTGGTCATGGTCGGAACGGTTGCCGGAGGAACGGCATCGAATGTGATTACTTATCTGGCGGGGGGAGATGTTGCGCTGTCGATCACGATGACGGCGTGTTCGACCGTCGCCGGGATCGTGTTGACTCCGCTCTTGTCGGCGTTTCTCTTGAAACAGACGGTGGATGTTCCGGCGTGGGCGATGTTCAAGAGCATTCTCCTGGTCGTGGCTCTGCCGGTTTCGCTGGGGTTGGCGATCAACCGTTTGATGCGAAAAAAAGCAGAATTGCTCAACCGGATCTGTCCGCTGTTGTCCGCAATCGGGATCGTACTGGTCATCGGTATAATCATGGCGTTGAACCGGAAGTCACTGCAGGAGTGCGGCTGGCAGGTGATGGCAGCGGTGATTTGCCACAATCTTTCCGGAATGGTACTGGGCTACGCCGGAGCAAGGGCGTTGCGTTGCGACAAACGTACCTCCGTTACAGTTGCAATCGAAACGGGAATGCAGAATTCCGGGCTTGCGGTTGCCTTGACCAAGCAGTTTTTTACGATCGGTGCCGCTCTGCCCGGGGCACTTTTCAGCGTATGGCACAATATTTCAGGGGCCTTGTTCGCTATCATTACCCGCCGTCTCATTTTAAGGTGAGACGGCAGTTTTTACCGGTTCGGCTCACGCCATAGTCTTCTTTTCCGGAGCGGATTCCAGAAGGAGTGCATCGGCATCTTCTTTGTAGATCAAATCCTGTTCGAGCAATACTTCCAGAGAGTGACGCATGGTCATCATGCCGTCTTTGCGGCCGGTTTCCAGCATGGAGGGCAGCATCTGGTTTTTGGCTTCGCGGATAAGTGCCTGAATGGGCGGAGTCCCGACCATGATTTCAAAAGCGGCAACGCGGCCGGGGGCATCTTTCTTGCGCAGCAGACGCTGGGAAACCACGCCGAGCAGCACGCTTGCCAACTGCTGACGGATCTGGTTTTGCTGTCCGGAGGGGAACGAGTCGATCAGGCGGTCAACCGTCTGCGGCGCACTGTTGGTGTGGACCGTTGCGAAAACCAGGTGCCCCGTTTCGGCGGCGGTGATGGCGGAGGCGATCGTTTCCGTATCGCGCATTTCGCCGACGAGGATCACATCGGGGTCTTCACGCAGAGCGGCACGCAATGCACCGGAGAAACTCAACGTATCAGAGTGCAGTTCGCGCTGGTTGAGCAACGCCTGCTTGTTTTCGTGCAGATATTCGATCGGGTCTTCGATGGTAATGATATGACCGCCGACGTTTTCATTGATCTGATTGATCAGACATGCCAGCGTAGTGGTTTTACCGCTGCCGGTAGGACCGGTCACGAGGAAAAGTCCCTGTTTCTTGCGGCAGAGGTCCAGCAGGATCTGCGGCAGCCCCAACTCTTCGGGGGAGGGCAGATAGTTGGAGATGGTTCGGCAGACGATACCGACACAGTTGCGCTGATAAAATCCGTTGAGACGGAAACGCTGTTCCTGACCTTTGCCGTTCTTATCCAGCGACATGGAAATAGCCGAGTCGATCTCTTTGGTCTCCTCAAAGGCCGCACGCTGGGAGGGCGAGAGCAGACTGAAAAGCAGTTTCTGGGTATCGGGGGGAGCAAGCACGGGCAGATCCAGTCCGCGCAGTTCGCCGTGGATACGCAGAGTCGGGGGCGCACCGACGGTGATGAGCAAGTCCGATGCACCATGTTTGACGGCGGTACGGAGCAAACGGCGCATATCGACCGCATCTTCCGTCCAGTTTTCGCCGGTCGCGCAGTAATAACTGGATTTCTGCGCACTGGTGGCGTTGCTCATGCCTTTCAGGAACAACTGAAGTTCATCGGCATTGTCGGAGACCCGCAGGGCATCGGCAGCACGCACCTTGCCCTCCTGAATAAGGTTGTAAAGAAATCGGTTGAACGAAATCATGCCCAGTGCTTCGGAGCGGCGGATCGTTTCGTAAAGCCCGGTGTAGTTCAGTTCTGAAATCATTTTTGCGGTCGTCGGGTTGTGGAGCAAAATCTCCAGTGCCGGATAACGGGTCAAGCCGTCCGCCGAGGGCAGAAGCCGCTGTGCCAGAATTCCGCGGAATGTCAGCGAAAGATCCTTGGCGATTTTTTCGTGTTCATCCTTGTCGCACATCTGGATAAGACGCTGGATCGCCTGCACGGTATCGAGGGCATGAAGTGTTGAAATGACCAGATGACCGCTGTTTGCGGCGGCGAGGGCGGCTTTGAGGGTGATTTCATCGCGGATCTCACCGATCACGATCACGTCGGGGTTTTCACGGACAAGACTGCGCATGGCTCCGCCGAAGTTGCCGTCGCTGATCTCCCGCTGGGACATAAGGGATTTCTGGTCGGAATAGGTGTACTCCACCGGGTCTTCCACGCTGATGATGTGTTTGGCGTATGTCTTATTGATATAATTGATGATCGTACCCATGGTCGAACTTTTACCGTGACCGGTAGCACCGACAATGAGAATGATACCGTTGTTGGAATCGCCCAATGTCTGGACGACAGGCGGAAGATTGAGTGCCTCAATGGTCAGTTCATCGCCGTTTTTCAACGGACGCATGGATACCGCCTGACCGTTCGTGGTGACAAAGAAGTTCAAACGGAAACGGACCCCGTTTCCACAATTCAGCGAAGCGTCAACGGTCTGCTTCTCTTTGAATTCCTGAAGTTGTTCTGCGGTCAGCGAAACTTGCAGAAATTCGTTCATATCTTCCTGCGTAAAAACAGTGTCGGTCGTATCCGGAACGACTCTTCCGGTGATGCGGTAGGCAGGGTGTTTGCCCACGGTAACGAAAACGTCAGAACTGTTGTCGTTAAGGGCTTTTTGCAAAATTTTCTCAATGTGTGCCATTTTTACTCCAAATCTTCTTGAAATTAAAACACTTTTATATTACTTTATATGCATGTAAGTGTTTTGACAAATATTTTTTTAAAAAAAGGAAGAAATTTTATGGAAAAAACCGTAATCGTCAAAATCAAGATGGCTGAAGGCTGTGAAGATCTGCGTCCCGTCAAGGCTCACCACGATGACGCCGCCTGTGATTTGCGTTCCAGAATCGATACCGAACTGCCGCCCCGCAGGAGTTTTCTCGTTCCGACCGGGGTTTTTATCGAACTGCCCTACGGCTATGAAGCCCAGGTGCGCCCCCGCAGCGGACTGGCTCTCAAACACAACCTCTTTGTGACCAACTCCCCCGGAACGGTCGATGCCGGATACCGGGGCGAAGTCGGGGTCATCATGTTCAATCACAATGACGAACCTTTCAAGATCGCCCGCGGTGAACGCATTGCCCAGATGGTTATTGCAAAACTTCCCGAAGTGGAATTTGTCGATGCCGAAGAACTTTCGGACTCCCTGCGCGGGGAGGGCGGTTTCGGCAGCAGCGGCAGGAAATAAGGAGGTTTTTATGAACGGATTTTACCGTATCGCAGCGGCTTCGCCCGAATTGAAAGTTGCCGATGTGACGTTCAATTTGAACGAAATGATGCGCCTCTACCGTGATGCCGCCTATCAGGGGGCGGCGGTCGTGCTGTTCCCCGAACTTTCGTTGACCGGGGCAAGTTGCGGAGACTTGTTTTTTCAGGAACGTTTGCTGAAACGCGCCGAAGAAGCCGCTCTTGAATTTGCCGCCGCCACTGCCGGAATGAACTGCGCTGCCGTTTTCGGTATGCCCGTAAGAGCGGCGGATGCCCTTTACAATGTCGCCGTGGTCGCCTGTGAAGGAAAAATTTGCGGAGTGATCCCGAAATCGTTCAAGGAAAATCAACGCCATTTCCGCAGTGGACACTGCATTGAAAAGAGCGTTTCCTTTGACGGAAAATACACTTCTCTTATGAGTGATGAGACCGTTTTCCGCTCCGGGGAACTCTGTTTCGGTGTTAATTTCAGCAATAATATGAATGAAGCGTTGAGTTTTGCCGCAGGCGGAGCGCAGATGATTTTTCTTCTGGACGCCGCCCCGGAAACAGCCGGACGTGCCGCACGTTTGGCAAGACAGCTTGAAGCGGCAACGGAAAGCGGTTTTTGTGCATGTGCGCTTGCCGGAGCAAGTGTGCATGAATCCACAACAGATACCGTTTGTGCCGGAAATTGCCTGATTGCGGTTCAGGGGAAGAGTGTTGCTCAAAGCGAACGCTTCTGCCGGACATCTCAACTGCTCCTTGCCGATATTGATATCGCCGGAATTGCCGCAGTCAGGACAAACAAACCGGATTTCGGCGTCTGGCAGTTCCCGGTTGAAGAACTTCCGGTTTTGTTGACGGAGTCCCCTGATTTGCGTTATGCAAAAATCGACGCTCACCCCTTTGACGGCGGGAAAGAGTATTATGAAGATATTTTCCGCATCCAGTGTGCCGGACTTGCCAAACGGGTGGAACATACCCGTGCCAAAACGCTGGTCATCGGTATTTCCGGCGGGTTGGATTCCACGCTGGCTCTGCTGGTTTGTGCTGAATGCTGCAAAATGCTCGGCCGTCCGGCAACGGATATCCATGCTTTTACGCTGCCCGGATTCGGCACGACCGGCAGAACGTATCAGAATGCTGTCGGCATGTGCCGGGAGTTGGGCGTGACTTTGAAAGAGGTCAATATCAAAGAGGCATGTTTGCTTCATTTCAAGGATCTCGGTCATGACCCGGCGGTACTGGATGTGACTTACGAGAACGTTCAGGCACGGGAACGTACACAAATCCTGATGGATGCCGCCAATAAGACCGGCGGAATGGTGGTTGGAACGGGCGACCTTTCCGAAATCGCTCTGGGGTGGAGTACCTACAACGGCGACCACATGTCCATGTATTCGGTGAACTGTTCAGTACCCAAAACGCTGATACCCAATGTGATCAAACACGTTGCGGGGGAGGGGGACGGTGAACTTTCCCGTATTCTGCTTGATGTGATCGCTACGCCAGTAAGTCCGGAACTGCTTCCTGCGGACAAGGACGATAATATCGCCCAGAAAACGGAAGATCTGGTCGGACCTTACGAACTTCACGATTTCTTTTTGTATTACTTTGTGCAGTACGGAATGGAGCCTGACCGCATCGCATTTCTGGCGGAAAAGGCTTTTGAGGGAAAATATACGGCAGACGTCATCGCCAAGTGGCTTAAAAAGTTCCTCCGCCGCTTCTTCCAGCAGCAGTTCAAGCGAAGCTGCATGCCGGACGGTCCCCAGACCGGGATCATCACCCTTTCGCCGCGCGGCGGCTGGCAAATGCCCTCCGACGCAGTATGCGCAGAGTGGCTGAAATAAAGTAAAGAAAGCGTGATCATTAACCGGAATTCTTCCGGAAAAAATCAGTCAATATCAGATACAACACAAGATACATTTCCGGAGGAGTTGTCTGTGAACAATACTCCGGTGTGCTCAAATCAATATACCATTACATAATACAACACTTGTAATGGTATATTTTTTGTGTCTCAAAAAGATACATTTTTTTGCAGAAAATCCATTTTTTTTTAAGAAAACGGTTGTATATTTCGTATGTGTTCAAATAATTTGTGAATTTTATCTGAACCGGTTTTCAATGGTTTCCTTTGGTCGTAACTTCGCATAATATCAATTATGTTATACCGACTGAGCTTATTTTTTTGCATAATTTTATTTTCCTTTACTTTTGAAAAAAATTTTGAGCTCATTTTTTATATTTCAACTTCACATAATTGATATTATGCGACGTTTTTCTTTTTGGGGAACATTGTTTGCCGGGATTGTTTGCAGCGGACAAAGTTTTTCATTTAAAAATTGGGAAAATCGGCACTTCAAGGTCAGCAAAGGCGGTTCTGTTGCCGTGGCTCCTGACGGTTCTCTTCATTTACAATACGATCTGGCTTTGAACAAATTTACAGAGTTTCATTTTATGAAAAATGTAAACCTCGGTTATTTTGAACGTGTCGGTGTTTATTTCAAATTGGGAAAGTCTGCCAAACCGACTGCGCATATATTCTGCTTGCGTATAATCGACAATGATGGTGAAGTATTTCAGTTTTCCAACCGTTTGAAACCCGGTACTGACCGTGTCGCTTTTGAAATTGATTTGAAGAACTTCAAGCACCAGGGCTGCTGGGGCGGAAAAGAAAAAGCCAACAAAAGGCTCGACCTTCCGGCAAAGATAATGGGAATTTCTTTGGGAAGTTTTGCCAAGGATGGCAAGGGTGACTTGAAGATATTGAATTTGGATATTGACAAGCAGGATGCATACGCTAATTGGAGTTCATTCACCATCTTCGCAAATTATATGTTTCACGGTCAGCAATGCAAGGTCGATGTTGCCGGATTTCCGGAATCTTTACGCATCACATATCCGGCAGGAAAAAAGGGAAATTGTCATGTGACTTTCAAAAAACCTTTCCCGCTGGGACATTTTGATAAGGGCAGTGTCGTTATGACGGCCGACCGGTTGGAGAGATCAGAATTTACTGCTGCAACTTTGACTTTGCGTGATAAAGAGGGAGAACTTTTTTCCGTAAAGGTACCAAACCCCCGAAAAGGTAATTTACTTGTTTTTGACTTTGATGCAGCCGCTCCGCCGGTTTCCCGACCCGAAAACCGCACTTCAAAAGTCAATCGGAAGATTGATTTTCCGGTGGAGATCCAGCAGTTTTCATTGCAGTATCCGGATGTAAAAAAAGAACAGGTGTTAAAACTTTACAGTGTGAATGTTAATCGTACTCCCGGGGCGCAAAATTTTTCTTTAGCAGGATGCAAGCCGAAAGTTGCCGGAAACAGTTATGTTTTTTCTGTTGAAAATAAGGTGAATTTCCCCTTTGTTCAGGAAGGACAACTGCGTTTGACTGTCAAGGGAAATCGGAAGGATTTTGTATCCGCAGAACTTGCTTGCAAAAGCGGAAAACTCTACCCCAGTGTGCGTTTTGCCTCTCTGGAGAATGTAAAACCGGATTCATACGAAGTGATTTTTCCGGTACCTTATGCCATGCGTTCGAGCAATATCCTGCTGCGCAGCATAACTGTAAAGAGCAAAAGTGCAGTAACGCCGTTAAGCATCTGTCATGAAGACGGGGCACTTCATTTTTCTCTCTCCGTCGGAAAAGGAACGCCTGTTTCGTCCTGGCGTGAAAACAGCAAGGGATTTGCGGTATTGACCAGCCGCATGGCAGAAAAAACGGTAGAAGGAAAACTTCAGTTTTCTATTTTTGACGATCAGAAAAAAGAGTATTTCAAGTTTGATAAAACAATTACGATTGCACCCAATGAACGAATGGAAATTCCGTTGCCCGTGCCTCCCCGCTTCGGGATCTGGCATATCACCGGAACGATGCCCGGAGAAAACGGCAAGACTGTTTTCTTTCAGCGCAGATTTGGATATATGCAGGAAGTTCTTCCTGAAAAACATGACGGTATGCAGTACGGGATCATTATGCTGACTCCGTATCTGCCGCGCTGTGATCGCGGAATTCTCGGAATAAGCCTTGCCGGAGCGGATGTCAATCGTTCCAGTTTTATCTGGTCCGATATCGAAAGGAAACAGGGAAAATGGAATTGGAATTATGTTGACCGCTATATGAATATTTCCCGTAAACATAATGTGCGGGTGGCTCCTATTTTGTGGTGTCCGCCGCGCTGGGCAACCGCCAAAGACTGGAAACCGACTTACCTGCCGGTTCGCAGCCGTTTCGGTTTTCCGCCTCCGGATTTGGATTTGTGGGAAATTTATATCCGCAACTGTGTCAAACGCTACGGCAAAGATGTCCGTGTCATGGAAATATGGAACGAGGCTGAACTCTCCGGATTTGCCAATTTTACTCCGGAGGAGTATGCTGAACTGCTCAAACGGGCGTATAAGGTCATAAAAGAAGAACGTCCGGAAATCGAGGTGAGTACTTGCGGTTATACCTGTCTTCCCGGCGGACACCCCGGTATGAACTTTCCCGACTTTATGCCCCGCAGTTTGAAAGCAGCAAAGGGATTTTATGATATTCACTCCATTCATCTGCACAGTTTTTTCCCTGAATACGCAGCCGACATCAGAACATTTCTGCAACTTCGCAAAGAGTGGGGAGTTACTGTGCCATGGGCTGCCAATGAAACGGCAATGACATCAACATTCACTTCGCGTCAGCAACAGGCAGAGATCATGTTTGAAAAGGTTGTCTTTTCGCAGGCTTACGGTGCCGGAGCGTATATATGGCATAACGCTATTGATCTGGCAAGAGACCCTGCCAATAAAGAACATAATTTCGGTGTGATCGACAATGCTTTTGAACCCAAACACGTTTTTGTCGCTTTTGCCGCAACGGTCAAGTTGTTGCGGAATGCGAAATTCTGTAAGGATTTCACCAAAAATGATCGCCATATTTACCATTTCCGCAACGGCAGAGAACAGTTTTTCACCATGTGGTCATTCTATCCGCCGTCAGCGGAAAAAGCAGTGATTTTTTCCAATATCAAAGGCAAGGTCTTTTGGAGTGATATTTATGGCAATCGTACTCCTTTGAATGTGAAGAATGGCAAATTGCTGTTGAAAATCACAAGTACACCGGGAATTCTTATTTTCTCTGCGGCAGAGAAACCGGTATTTGAGAGTGAACTGATCGAAGCCGCTGAAACGGCTTTGACATGGAAAGTGCCAAAACCTGAACTTGTAAAAAATATATCCGTTCAGATCAATGGAAAAGATATTGCCGGAATTCTGAAAGATAATCAATTCAAATTTGAATATAATACCCGGGGACTTCGGAAAAGAGTACCGTATGACCTGATGCTGGATACTGTTTGTGGGAAAATGAAATTGCGGGCATTCCTTATGCCGCGCAGTGAATTTCCTGCTCAAAAGAATTTTGACCGTCCTGCGGACTTTGTACTGGAAAGCAAAGAGAGTTATGATCATCGCGCTCCGGCTGATCCGGATTATGCGGATCAATATTGGAAAGGACCGCAAGATTGTTCTGCTGAAATCTGGATGGGCTGGGAGAAAAATGATATTTCAATAAAAGTCCGGGTTGTAGATAATATCCATCATCAGACCCGTATTTCTGCCGTTGACGGTATCGACAGAGGTACTCTCAATATGTGGCGGGAAGACAGTCTGCAGCTTCTTTTTCTGCGAACCGAAACCGGTGGGTTCTGGAAAATCGGAGTCGGGTTGGATAACAACGGAAAAGTTGGAACTCATATCTGGAATATCCCCGAAAAACTGAAAAATGAACTCTCTGCTGTGCAGAAACAAATAAAGGCTCAAGTTGTCAGAGACGAAAAAAACAAGACGACAACTTATCAGGTTGTACTCCCTGCGGAAAAAATGGGTGTCGTTATCGGTAAAAACTTCCGCTTTAATGTGTTGGTCAATGATAATGACGGTCGTATCCGTGTGGGGTATCACGCCCTTGCCTCAACACAGGATGACGGCAAAAACGATACAGGTTATCCCCGTATTAAATTTGTAAAATAACAATTCACCCAAACAAAAAAAAGGAGATTCTTGTTATGAAAAAAATCGAATGCAAATTTACCTTGATCGAACTTCTGGTCGTAATCGCACAGTTTTTGTGTGATTTTGTGAAAAAAGCAATTACAGTTTTTGCGGATGCAAAAAATGGAATTACCCGAAAGTTTTTGGAAAGGATAGAGGGGGTTCGGGGGAGA
>JAFTUS010000181.1 GCA_017466125.1 Lentisphaeria bacterium
AACGTCGGCCCCGGTAGTGGTCGGCTGTCGCCCCGTGCGGGGCTCTCGAGCCTCCGGGGCGTTGAGCGGCCGAACGTCGGCCTCGGTAGTGGTCGGCTGTCGCCCCGTGCGGGGCTCTCGAGCCTCCGGGGCGTTGAGCGGACGAAGCATTCCGAAGCCCCTGTAAAAATCAGTCAACCTTTCGTACAGAGCCTATTATTTGCTGACGTCACGCAGAATGGCTTTGGCGTGGGCAACTGCGGACGGGCCGCCGCCGAGCATCCGCCCCAGTTCGGCGGAGCGTTCCTCTTTTTCCAGCAGACGGCTGTTGGAAAAGGTTCTGTCGCCCTGCGTATGTTTTTCCACACAGAAGTGGCTTTCTGCCTGTGCCGCTACCAGTGCCTGATGTGAAATACAGAGGATTTGGCGTTTTTTGCCGAGCGCACGCAACTCCCTGCCGACCCGTGCGGCGGTCTCCCCGCCGATGTTGGCGTCTATTTCATCGAAGACGACCACGGGTACGGCATCCGCATCGGCGAGAACGGTTTTCAACGCCAGCATCAACCGGGAAAGTTCCCCGCTGCTGGCGATACGGCGCAGCGGCATGGGTTCTTCCCCCGCGTTGGCGGAAAAGTAGAATTCCATACGGTCACAGCCGTTTGCACCGGGTGAAATGGTTTCAAACTGTGCATTTATGGTACTCTTTTCCAAGCCGACGGTATGGGCTTTCTGCCGGGCGAGAGCGGTCAACTCTTCCGCTTTTTTTCTGCGGACAGCGGAGAGTTCCTGTGCTTTGTCCTTCAAACGGTCTTGAAGTTCTTTCTCTTTACGCTCAAACTCTTCCCGGCACTTTTGGCTCTCTTTGTGGAGGTGCAGGCGGTTTTCTGCATCTGCTTTTTGGACAAGCACCTGTTCCAGTGTCGGCCCGTAACGGCGTTTGAGGGTGTAGAGTGAACTCAAACGGCTCTCCAGTGCGGCAAGTTCCTCTGCATCGAGATCGACTTTGTCCGCCATGGCAGAAATATTTTCCGAAAGTGTGGAAACGGATTCCTGTATGGAATCGCAGAGTTCCAGCAGCGGTGAAATGCTTTTTTCATCGCTTTTTGAAAGTTCCAGCAATTTACGGTAGACAGAACCCAACTGATCGGCAATGGTATTTTCGCCGTCGGTCAGGGCATTTATCATCATTCCGGAACTCTCCAAAACCTGTCGTGAATTGCTGGCAAGATTGAATTTCGCTGTGATTTCTTCATCTTCGCCGGGGGCGGGGTTGACAGCATTGATATCTTCGAGGATCAGTTCCAGTCGGCTTACTTCATCGGCATCGGGCAAATCTTTTTCAAAAGCCTCCCGCTCCGCCCGCAGAACTTCGAGTTGACGGAAAATATCAGCACACGCCAGCCGCAGTTCCGAATTATCGGCAAAACGGTCGAGCAGTTCCAGTTGACGGGCAGGCACGAGCAACGAAATCTGTTCATTCGCTCCGTGAAGGTCGATCAGCAAACTACCGATGTCTGAAAGCAGTTTTGCACTGACCGGCGTATCATTGAGAAAGTTGCGTACCGAATTTGCCGTGATGACCCGGCGGAACTGCAGTTCACTGCCCTTTTCGCAGGGGATGCCCGCTTCTTCGAGTTTTCCGGCAAGTTCAGCGGCAAGAACCGGGGGAACTGCCACGCTGCCGCAGACGGTACAGCGGTCACAGCCGGAGCGGATGATATTTTTATCCACCCGTCCGCCCAGCAGAAGTTCCACCGCTCCCATGAGGATCGATTTGCCTGCACCGGACTCCCCGGTAACAACGTTGAACCCTTTGCCGAATTCCAGTTCAGCATTTTCGATCAGGGCAAAATTGGTGATTTTTATATAAGTAAGCATATTTCCCTTACAGTTTTACAGCCGGTGACTCTTTGCCGAATTCTTTGAAATAGAGTTTGCGCGCAACGGCGTCCACCCGTTTCCAGAAGCGGCGGTCCAAATTGTGCAGTCCTTCATTGGTGTAGGCTTTGAGAAAACGCAGCACATCCCGCTTGCTCAAGTTCGCATCCATTGCAGAAAACCAGATGCCGCCCAGATCTTTGAGAAGATAGTGCATGGGTACTTTCTCCCGGATCTGCGCCCGGTGCAGATCAATGACATAGAGTGCGGGGAACTCCTCTTTTTTCAGCAGAAAATGGCAGATATAGCAATCACGGTGGTTCATGCCGCAGGAGTGCATCATAGATAACGTCCACGCCAACTGTTCGATCAACTTGTGTTTTTCGCGCGGAGCGGGCGGAAGTTCCTTCCAATCGCGGCAAAGCTCCTCAAGAGAGATCACTCCGGTCAACTCTTCGGTAATAAGAAATGACTCGCGCAAGGGGGGCAGCAATCCCCGTTCCCCGAAAGCCGCCGGCGTCATGGTCGGCACTCCCAGTTCTTCAAGTTTGCGGATGGCGGTGTATTCATCCCTTGCGCCTACGGCGGGACGTTTGAACTGGAGAACATTTTTGAAATACTCCTTCCACCCGATCCCCTTATGGCTCTTGAGATAGAAACCTCTGCCATCGGCTTCAAAACGCATGGTGCGGCGGCCGTTCATCTGACGGACGACATCGCCGTAGAGGTGATCGACTTCGGCAAAGGGGTCTTTATCCTGCCACAAGTCCGTGAAGGGGGGAGCGGAAAAAACAAGTCCTTTTTTCATCATTTCTTCTCCATATAATCAACAGCGACCTGTGCGCGGCGGCAGAAATCTGCTTTTGCGCCGTATGCGATCGTCTTACTTTTCAACACATCAAGATTATTGAGGGCGTACAGAACCGCGGCATCAAGTTTCGCCTGTTCAAAATTTTCCCCGATGACCAGAGCGGGGTCAACTTCGGCAGGATATTTCCAGAAACCGCATACACGGGAGGTCACAACGGGCAATCCGGAAACGATACTTTCAATAATAACATTTCCGGCAGATTCACTCCGCGCCGGATGGATCATCAAATCAGCCGCCAGCAGAAAAGCGGGAACATCGTCTCTGCCGCCGGTAAAGAAAACCTGTTGGGATAAGCCGGATTTTGCGGCGATTTTTCCGCAGACACCGGGTTTACACGAACCTATCATAAAAATTTTCGACTTCTTTCGCAAATTATCCGGCAGAGATGCAACAGTCCGAAGAGTTCTGTCATTTCCTTTTCTGAAAAAATCAGAACCAACTTGAATCAGCATGATCTCATCATCGGCGACGTTTAATTCCCGCCGCATTTTCTGCCGGATCTCCGCTGCATTTTCCGGAGGGAGATAAGCGTTGTTCATGCCGGGAGGCAGATAGATGAAACGGTCATCGGCAAGACCGTATGCCTGCTGATACTGTTCTTTCTGACGGTCAACGATGTAGAAGATACGGCATTTTTCCTGTGCCATGACCTGCGCTTCCATTTCGAGGAACTTGCGGTAACGGGGGTTGAGTTTCAGTTGGAGCGCGGAATGTTTTTCCCGCCACTCCACTGCCAGACAGTTGTCGGCGGCAAAATAGAAATCTCCGCCGGGGATGCGGTTGAATGTCACAACCGTATCGTATGGCGGACGCACCGCAAGAACAGAACGGAAACTTTCGCCGAAGGATGCCATTTTACCCTGATTGGTCAGCCCTCCGGCGGGCAGAGGAACAATATTCATTTTTTCCGGAACACTGCCCCGCCACTGATGACAGAAAATATCCACAGCGTGTCCCCGGCTGACAGCCTCCTGTGCCATGCGCAGCATATCACATTGCAGCCCGCCATGGGGAAAATAACGGTAAAGAGCGAATGCAAAACGCATAAAATTCACCTGCTTCCCTGTGGGACGTTATCGACCACCCATTGGTGAAACGCTGAGAGCATCTGGCTGAATTTACCGACATCCTCTGCGGGCAAAGTTTTGCAGAAATCCTCGGTAAGTTGAAAGAAGTGCTGATCGTATTTGGAGAAACGTTCCTGACAGGGTTCAGAAAGTTTAATGGCGATGGCGCGGCGATCCAGCTGATTGTGTTCACGGCGGAGCATATTTTTGCGGACCAGCGCATCGACCATTTCGGATGCCGCTGCCGGAGTGATCTGCAGGGTTTCTGCCAGCAATTTCAACGTGATGCCCTCCGGATTATCCCGGGTGAGCGTACAAACGTTTTTTATCATCCGCAACTGGTTGAATGTCAATCCAGTCCACAGTTTCACTTCGGCGTGCCCAACCCGGCTTCGCAGTTCATCTACGGAGTCGGACATATCCCGGTAAATCTTCACATATTGGTTTTTGCTCATGCGTATCTCCACGTATATAATATTGTTGCAGAGATAATATAGCGCACATCTCCCGAAAAGTCAAGTTTTCTTGATAATTTGGCAGTTGCATTGCTGAAATACGCCAAATTTTCTCCTGATGTACCGCCGGGATCATCTGTTTTTCTGCGCGTTTGTTCTTTTATTGCAATATATCCCAGCGTTTGTCGCAAAAATGCTATTGTGGAAATTTGATTTTTTGCGTTCCAATGGTATATTATTTCCGTTAAATCACCTCTGGAGGAAAAATGATCACTGCTGTTCTTTGGATGTTGCTGACCGGGCTGATATGGGCCGCTGTCGGTGTGCTTTTCGGCCTTGCCCCTGCCGACAGGGAAAAAATCTGCTCGTTTTTTGCGTTGAATGGTATCTTATTTACCCTCTTTGTTTATATCAGCAATTTTCCACAGGCGGCTCCGGTGACAGAAGTTCTGAAACTGGCGGCTGTGATCGTTCCCAGTGCGTTAATGGAAGTCATCGCCTTTCTGCTGCTGAAAAAAGCCATGGATCGCGGCAGTCAGGGCGTGGCGTGGAGCGTTGTGCAAAGTTCCATGGTACTCTCCTTTCTCGGTGCGGTTTTCATTCTCCACAACCCCGCTGTCCCTGCTCAGTGGATCGGAATGGTGCTTATTCTGGCAAGCCTTGTCCTCTTTGGAAAGGCAAAGAACAACGGCGGCAAAACCTGCAACGATGCCGTTTATTACCGCTATGTTTTCACCGCTTTTCTGCTGGTCGGCGGCGGACAGTTCCTGCGGATCGTTCCGGGGGCTCTGGGATTATCGGATGCCGCATTGAGCTGGCGGCTGCCGCTGCAATGCCCCTGGGGGATGCTTTTCTGGATGGCAGTCTGCCTGAAACGGAACTGTTTCCAGTTTCGATCCATCTGGAAATTTTCCATCCCGTATGCCGTGGTCGTTACCCTGGGGCAATTCTGTTTCTACCGGGCGACCGATGCGGCGGACAAACTGAAAATGACCTCCATTGTCGTACCGGCGGCGATCGGTACATGTATCGTGCTTTTCTCTCTTTACTGTGCAGTCGTGCGCAAAGAAAAAATGCCCCTTTGTGTATGGCTCGCAACGTTTATGACCATTGCGGGCATCGCTCTGCTTGCGGTTGTCAAAGCATAGTTTCACGCCAGCGGGAATTGATTTTTCTGCCGGTATACCTGCGGAGTTTCGCCGAGGTGCTGCCGGAAAAAACGGGAAAAATAATTGGCATTTGAAAACCCGCTTTTTTCTGCGATTTCCTTAATGGACAACATACTGTTGCTCAATAAGTTCTGCGCATACTTCAGCCGCAGTTCCATAATTTGTTTCTGCGGCGGTTTTTCGCCGTTCAGACGGAAAAGGCGTTCCAGTCCCCGCAGGGAAACTCCGGCGGCGTCGGCAATCGCCGTTTTATTCAGAAGAGGGTCACGGTAGTGAAGCAGAATATGATCCAGCGCGATCCGCAGGGCTTCGGGGCGGGGTTGAGCCGGCTTTTGTCCATTGAGTTCACAAAGAAGTTTCACAAAGAGAGCGGAGTGTTCGGCGGGGTCCTCCTGCGTTTTCTGCAAAGCCAGCCGGATCTCATCAAAGATACGCTCCACCCGCAACGGCTCATGAAGAAAAATCAGTTCATCGTCAAGCGGACAGAAACGTTCTATCAGAAAGTCGTGAAAAGGATTGCGGTCAACGATGATGCACTGCCGCACCCATGGGCCTTCGGCGATCGAAATAGAGCATGGAGTCTGTGTCCTGCCGGAGGCGGCAACAAAATATCCTGCGGGCAGCCGCTGTTGTTTGCCGTCATTGTTTCTCCGGACGGCACACCCGCTCCGGATCCAGTAATAGACGGCAATTTCCGTTTCAGATGAATGATAAGTAAAATCATCATACCAGACGGACTCAAAATAACTTTGGATATGGATCGCTTCCCGCAGCCGTTCAAACGGCAGTTTGGAAAATTGGAAATGCTCTTCGTACAAACCGTTGTTCATGTTTTCCCGTAATTGTTGTTTTCGTATATTTTTCCGGAATGTCCTTTAATGTACCATAAAAACAAAACAAATTCAAGCAAAAAAATAAAAATAAAGCGAAACGCACTCTTTTGTCGCAAAAGTGCTATTGAGAGACTTTGAAAAATAATTTTATTCCGCTTATATTATATCCTGTCTGAAACCAACAGGAAAGGCGTTTTTTATGAGAAAATTCAGAATGGCAACAGTCGGGCTCGGTCATCGCGGACGGCAAATGCTGTGCGATGTGGCACGGTGCGTGGATTGTATCGATGCGGTCGCAGTTTGTGATTTGACCCCCGATCTTTTTTACAAACCGGTTCATTTCTATTACGGCGGCGATATGCCTCCGCTGAAAGAAGAACTGCCTGCGCTCCATTTTTATACCGATTACGAGGAGATGCTCGATACCGAAAAGCCGGATGTGGTAATGGTCGAAACTCCCGCACAGTGTCACGCACAGTTCTGCGCGCTCGCCCTGAAACGGGGGATCCACGTCTATTCCGATATTCCCACGGTCGGCACGCTGGAAGATGCCGATATGCTCTGGAAGGTACGCAAAGAAAGCGATGCGATGCTGATGACCGGCGCAACCACTTGCGGCTGGGGATTTGTTCTGGCGTTACAGGATCTCTGCAAACAGGGGCTTCTCGGAAAACCGTTCTTTCTTGAGGCGGAATACATCCACGACTGCCGGATGCTCTGGGAAGAGACTCCGTGGCGGCGTCCCGGACCGGACAATAAACCCAATCCGGCGTATTACTGCACCCATTCGCTCGGGCCGCTGCTCTCGGTGATCGACGAAGATCTGCGTACCGTCAGTTGTGTTTCCTCCGGCAGTTTTGTCTCCGGCAATCCCTGGGCGGAGGACATTTGTTCTGCCACGTTCCAAACGGATTCCGGCGTGATCGTCCGCATGACCAAAAGCGGAGTCAACAACGCCAAAATAGGACATCACTCCTATCGTGTTTTCGGCAGCGAAGGATATTTTGAACACCTTTCTGAACGCGGCAGTGAACCCGCCCGTACCCGTTTCAACTCCACCAAACTTTACGGAGCGAACAAATTGACGGAACTTCCGGTCACCTTTACCCCCAATGAGGGAGAAGAGTGGAGCCACAAACGTCCGCGTTCGACTTTCGGACACGGCGGAGCCGATGCCTGGCTCTGGTACAAATTCGCCGAAGCCCTGCAAGCCGGAGCAAAAGAGGCCCCGCTTGATCTGAAAGCAGGCCTGCGCATGACCCTGCCGGGAATCTTTGCCGGAGAATCCATCAAACGCAAAGGCGAAATCGTAAAACTCCACTACCCGTGGGACAATGACTGAAAACCCAGCGGTAAAAACCGTAGTCATTTGATTTTAATTCCCAAAATCATCTGGCAATTTTCCGGCATAAACACCTTCGTTTCGGAACAATATTCGGAACAATATCAAAGCAATTTGACATTGTTCCGCATTTTTACGGAATTATTCCGCATCTGAACTTGATTTTGCATAAAAAGCATATTATTTTTCAATGGGATCAGAAAATCAGGAGTACGATATGATCGAAATTATAACCGCCGACATTACCAAACTTGAAGTGGATGCTATTGTCAATGCTGCCAACTGTTCGCTTCTGGGCGGCGGGGGCGTGGATGGAGCGATCCACCGGGCGGCAGGCAGGGAATTGCTTGAAGCCTGCCGTAAGTTCAACGGCTGCGAAACCGGAGAAGCCCGCCTCACGCTCGGATTCAAACTTCCGGTCAAGTTTGTCATCCATACGCCCGGACCGGTCTGGCACGGCGGCAAGTGCAACGAAGCCGAACTCTTGAAAAACTGCTACATAAACTCTCTGGCTCTGGCAAAAGAAAACAACTGCAAAACGGTTGCTTTTCCCTGCATCAGCACCGGAGTTTACCATTTTCCGAAAGAACAGGCAGCGCAAATCGCCCTCGAAACAGTTTTGAGCAATATTACTGCCCCCATCGAAAAAGTGATTTTCTGCTGCTTCTCCGACTCCGATGCCGAAATCTATCGCAAAATCTACACAAAGATTACTCAATAATTTCTGTTCTCTGCGTAGGTTTTATCACAAAATTGTTCTTGAATTAAATTCCTGTGTAAAACTCCAACAGGGTTTCCCTTGCTGGAGTTTCTGTTGATTTCACACCCTGAAAATCAGTTAAAAAGAGTGATAAATTTTTTTGATTGCTTCTGACAGTATTTTTTCCGGATCATTTCCGAAGATATCCAAACCTTCAGCACTGAAAAAAGAGATGTTATCAATGCAAAAAAGAGTAGAAAAAAGCCCTTTGATATAATCAAAACCAAAGTTGTTTTTTCCGATATATCCGCCGGCAGTGGTCAGATAAACCACCTTTTTTATATTGGTCAATCCACAAGGTATTCCCTTTTCATTATAGCAGAAAGTCAATTTATTGACACAGAGTTGCTCCATATAAAGTTTAAGTGAAGCCGGAAAACTCATATCCCAATAGGGCGCGGCAATAACAACTTCATCCGCCAGGGCAAAATTTCTGGCAAGCTCAAAAGCTGTGCCGGAAAAATCATTATCTGCTATTGCTTTTTCCCGTTCTGCCAGAGATTTACCGGTGAGCGGATGCATAACGATATTTTCCAAATTTACGGTTGACAACTTGCAAGATTGTGTTTCAAGAGATTTTTTCAAATAAGCTTGTGCCAGACGATCGGTTCTGGAAGTAACATCACGCTTTACACAGGCATTTACATAGAGAATATTTTTCATTTCAAATTTTTGCCTTTCTTCATTCTTGATAGTTTCTGTAATAATATAATTACTTTTCTGAAAAATACAAATGCAGGAGCTGATTGCCGTTCCTTGAGTCGAGTAAGAGGTCAGGGGAATTCTGACCATTTGCTTTAAGAGTGTCGTATGAAAGAGAAAAAGAAAAAATCATTTTTATTATTGCAGGAAAGGAGTTGAAACGGTATCGCAATTTCTCAAACAGGAAATATTTTCAAAAAATTTCCGAGCAGGAAAAGAGTGATATTGAGGAGCGAATGGAGAAAGTTGAACTTGCCATAGATAAATTGATCGGATACTTTGATGGTTGCGGTTATACTACTGCAGCAACCTATATCCGGCGAGCAAAAATCGGAATGTTCGGCTATATCAGAAGATGGCTCAAATGGGGATTGATTTCACCAAGGGCATCTTCAATGGTTGAACGGGTTATGAGAGAACTCGGCAGGCGGTTAAAGAAAACCGCCTACGGCTGGAGTGATAAAGGAGCGACAAAAATCGCAAGAATAATATTAAAACGGTTTACAAATGCCAAAGCGTGGGAGGACTATTGGCAAAACAAAATGAATTGTGTAGGCAATGTTGTTATCAACATTGGTAATTATAAATGTTTTTCACAAAATTCAGGACAATAACAAAAAAAATAGATTATAGAGAAAAATACTTTTATTCAATAGTTTCGGAACATTATCTCCTTGACAATATTCAGAATAACAAGTACATTAGGTAGGAGAATAGAAAAATAGAGGTTTGATTGTATGTATATCAATGAATTTGGAAATTTGCTCAAAATTTATTATTGCCGCTATTTGCCGAACATCTATCCGTGGGAACAAAAAAATGTAATAACTCCTTATTGGCATTTTTATTGGAATGCAACGCCAGGAGCAGCATTGTTGAGCAATGGAACCCGGATTGAATTGGATCCATCCCGTTTTTATCTTATCCCCGGCTATCATTGTTTTTCCACAACCACAAGCGTTCCTTTTACCCAGTTCTATATTCACTTTCAGCTGTTGCTGGTGAAAAGTAATCACGACTATGGTGTATTTTCTTTTCCTGCGGGAAAACATGAATTGGATCTTATCCGGCAATTCGGCGAAACAGTAGAAAATAAAATTCCGGTTCGTCAATATCGGCTGCTTACAGCCCTTGCTGTATTGGCTCCAATGTTACTGCAACTCCCGGAAGATATTTGGCAACCGAAAGAAGAAGGCGATGCCCGTATATTAAAAATTGTGGACTGGATGTCTCACCACAGTGATATCCCCTGCTCAAATTTGGAGTTGGCTAAAAGAGCGGGTATATCCCGAGATCGTTTTTGCCGTTTGTTTGAACAGCAAACCGGTGAACCGCCTCAGACTTACAACCGCCGGAAACGAATTGAAAAAGCTTGTGAATTGTTGAGCTTTTCCGATTGTACATTGGCTGAAATCGCAGAAACGACCGGTTTTGCCGATCGCTACCATTTCAGTCGGGTTTTCTCTAAAATACTGAAAGTGCCTCCAGCCACATTCAGAAAGCGGGCCAGAGGCAATAATAAATAATTGTTTTTCTGAAATGTTAAACCCTTATTGCGGATTTACCATTCAACTGCAGCAAGAAAATCGAAAGAAAGCTTTGCCGATTCAAAAACATCTCTGCCGGGGAATGGCAGATCCTGTTCTACCACAAAACTTTCCACTCCGGCGTCTTTACAGGCTCTCAAGATGCCTTTCCAATCAAGATTACCGCGGCCGATTTCGCAAAATACCGGTTGCTTGTCAAACACTACAAAGTCTTTGAGGTGAATGACCGGAATCCGTCCTTTCAAATTCCGGATCCACATTTCCGGATTCCCGCCGCCGCGGGCGATCCAATGGACATCCAGCTCGGCACAGACATACTTGCTTGTATTGCTGTATAATGTTTCCAGAATGGGCTTGCCGCCCTCGAAATGCTCAAATTCAAAATCGTGGTTGTGATAACCGATTCTGATGTTGTACGGGGCAAGTTTTTCTGCCTGTCGATTGAAAATATCCGCAAGTTTTTTCATGCCGTCGTGAGAATGAAATTCCTCAGGCGGATAGCCGAGTGCCGTAAAGTTGCAGTTCAACGTTTGCAGTTTTTCTACAAGCTCTTCCACATTTTCATTGCCGATCATTCCGATTCCTTCGTGTGTGGCACAGCATTTCAGGTTGTGTTTTTCCAACTGTTTGGCAACGGTTCCGGCATCCAGCGGAATTCCGGAAAACTGGATCTTCTGATAACCGATCTCACAAAGTTTATCCAGAGAACGGTCAAGGTCACTTTCTGTTTGGCAATACTTGCAAACGTTGAACAAAGTCAATGCAATTTCTGATGCAGCAAGTTTCATAATATTTTTCTCTTTTCTAAAATTAACAATTTTTTTCGCTATAGATAATCTGATGAGTTCCGGCTGAAAACTCCTTTTTTTCTCCATCAGGCAAGATTACCTCTGCAGAACAATTCGGAGGAACTGTAAATTTGAAATACACGTTACTGCCATCTCGCCGCCATTCTGAACGAATCATTCCCGGGCGGGCATTGAATGCTGCACGACAGAAGTCAAGTTCTTTCAGAAAGATCGGTTTGATTTCAAAACGGTCAAATCCGCAACTTCCCGGCATCAATCTGATCCCGGCAACAAAGCGATACAGCCAACTGCACGGACAGCCAAGCATCGGGTGGTTGTGGGAATTCATACCGTTACCCTCTTCCAATTCCCAACGTTCCCAGAGGGTTGTTGCTCCGTTGGCAAGCATATATCCCCAACCGGGATAATCTTCGGATACGATCAATTTCCAAACCAATTCTGCATAACCGTAAGTCCCCAGAACTTCCAGCAGATATTTTGTGCCGATATTGCCGGTCGTATGTTTGAAATTATTGGCGGCAAAAAGTTCCGCCAGACGGGCAGCAGCGGCAGGCCGTTCTGTTTCCGGGAACAGACCGCAATAAATCGCGTAAGCGTAACCGGATTGGCTTTCTTCTTTCATTCTGCCCGGGGCAGCGGCAAAAGCATTCAAAAAGTCTTTTTGGATCTTCAGGCAGGTTTCCTGCATTGCTTTTTCGTCATCCGTCTTACCCAGAATACCGGCGATCCGGCTCAAAAGCGTTCCGGCATAATACATCAATGCCGTAGAGACGATCTCTCCGGAAACTGTGTGGTTTCGCGGAGAATCCCAGTTGTTGTTGAATGCAACCGGAGGAACCCAATCGCCGACCCAGCCGCCGGTACGGAAAATGCCGTCCGGGTCACAATGGTCGAGCATACACTTCATCCACCTCTGCTGAGCCGGATACAACTCTTCCAGCAAGGCTTTGCGGCCACCGAAAATATAGAGCAAATAGGCGGACTCAATGAAACTTGAACAGACCGGGTCAATAGAAAATCCCCAATAAAACGGTGCTGTCATGGGAATTTCTCCGGTTTCAGGATCCTGAGACTCCTTGATGTCCCGCAGCCATTTTGCCATCAAATTGGCTGTGTCGAAAAGATAGAGTGAACTTTCACATCTTGCCATCATATCATTGAGCCACCCCATCCGTTCCGTTCTCTGCGGACAGTCCGTTGGGACGGCAAAAAGGTTGCTCTCTTCGGTATGACGGATCATTTCAAAAATGCGGTTGACCAACGGATTGCTGCATTCAAATGTACCACGCGGAGTACAATTTGACCTCAACACAATCCCGTGCAGGGTATTTTCATCGGGAGGATATGGCAGACCATTCACCTCTACATAACGGAAACCGTGATAGGTGAAATGCGGCTCGAAGGTCTCCATTTTTCCGGTTCCCGCAGTTTTGTAGACATCGGTTGCATAGTCTTCCAGCAGGTTGTCCTGATTGACATGTCCATCGGGATAGAGGAATTCGGCAAAACGCAAGGTGATTTCGCAATTTTCAGCAGTTTTGACCTGTAAACGGCACCAACCGGCAAAATTGCGTCCGAAATCGGCAGTCCAACTGTTGTCGCCAAGAGGGATCCAGCGGACAACAGTTAACTCTTCCTGCGGAGTGATCGGCTCTTCCTCCACGCCACGGGGGATACCTGCCGGACCGGCTACCCGCATTGGATTGCGGGTTACGCGGCTCCAATCAAATTCAGATGCCGCTTTGCCGTCAAATACTTCTCCTCCGTAAATACTGTGCCGTACGACCGGAGAAGGACAAACAAGAGGCAGGGAAAAAACATGGGAACGGGTGAGCATTTCCCCTTCCTCTTCCACGCGGTAACGCAATATAGGAGTACCGTACCAGCCGGATCCAGTATGAAAAATCAGTTCATTTTCGCCCTCTTTGCATATTCCGGTCAAATCAAAGACAAGATAATGAACGCTTTGGTTGAAGTCCGTCTGTGCGGGTTGCAGAACGGCACTGTTATTCAAATTTTTGCCGTTGAGTTGGACTTCGCTCCACCCCGGTCCGCTGAGGTACAGACGGAGTTTGGCGTCAGGATTTTTACAGGAAAATTTTGCCTTGAACAGGAGAGCATTGCCGGACCAACCGGGGGGGAAGCCGAGATATTGAGCATCCCAGTCCCGGTTTGTGAGGAGACCGAGTTCAAAGTGGGCTGTTTCGCTCCAATCTCCGGCGAGGTCTTTTTCGTCCCAGATACGAACCCGCCAGAACGCCCGGGATCTGGATTTCAAAGGAGTACCGCCAAAACGATGGCAGAAACTGCTGCCGGAGGAGACCTTGCCGGAATCCCACAGCAAATTGTCTGCGGAAAAATCCGGGGTGGCAGCTACTTGGATCTGCCATGCACTCTGGCGGTGCGGGATGAATGCATCCGGCATCTGCCATGAAAATTCCGGTCTTTCCTGATTAATACCGAGCGGATTGGTCAGATTTTCAGTTCTCAAACCGATCGGAGCAATATTGGCTATCATAATTTAACGACTTTCTTTATTTTTTTGCCGCGAGGAACTGCGGGTTCTGCTGTTTGACGATACTGGTGATCCGGACAACTTCATAAGCCTGACTGCTCTTGACCGGGAACGGTACATTTTCGCGGATAGCGAGATACAAGTGATGATAGATCTGATCCGGGAACCAGCCGCATTCGGGTTCTGTCATAATCGTCTTCCGTACCCAACGCGGTTTGATTCCTGTGAAACTGCCGCCGCGGGGAGGTGTGTCAGGAGATGAGGAAATTTCCGGGATGACATAATCCGGGTGGATATATTTCAATTTTATATCCTGTTCATCTTCGCTGATGATGGAACCTTTTGTACCGTAAATAACATAATTGGGAGATGACAGAGCCACGCCGCCGGAAATTTCAATATCTGCCACCCGGCCATTTTCCGCACGGAGCAGGATTTTCAAATGATCTTCGGCATCGCCACGGGCGGCGATACACTTCAAATCACTCCATACGCTTTCGACCGGAGCATCCAGAAACTGCAATGCCTGATCAATCAGGTGCGGTCCCCAGTTGTTGAGTTGGCCCCCGCCGCAGGATATCAAAGTCTGCCAGTCGGCCCGAAAATCGAAATTATGGCGGCACAGTTTAACCTGATATAACTCTCCGATCAGACCGGATTGGATGATTTCACGGATGTGGTTGAAGCAGGACTCAAATCTCCGGTTGTGCCTGAAAAACAGCTTTCCGGGATGTTTCTCCTCTGCGGCCTTGATTGCCATGGCATCTTCCATTGATAATGCCACAGGTTTTTCATTAAAGACATATTTGCCTTTTTCCAGGGCACGAATGGTGCACTCTTTGTGCAGCAAACTGGGGACGGCGACGGAAACGAGTTCGATTTCCGGATCATTCAAAAATTCTTCGCTATCCTGATAAATTTTCACATTCGGATACATCTTTTGGAATTCTTCCAGACGATTCGGAAGAATATCACAAACAGCAGTAAGTTCAAATTCATCGGGGAACAACTTCAATTCATTATCAATGTGCATTCCCCAACCGGCACGGCCGATACCCCAAATTCCGATTTTTATACTTTTTTTTGCCATAAGAATATTACTCCATATTATTGTTCTGCAGAAAATTGAATGGAAACATCATGTTTGCCGGGTGTTGACGGCAAATGGATGGAACCATCAGAATTCTGAATAAATCCGGGTGTCCGGCAACGCAATGGAGAAGTGATGATCAGTTCTCCATTGTCATGTGCGGTATAACGGATTTTAAATGTGTTTTGAGCTGGATTGAAAACCGCAGTTTCAACTGTAAGGTCTTTTGCTGATTTGATCGTGACTTTTCCCATGAGCCGATGAATGGAGTAAGTCAGGTAACTGCCGGAACACATACCGCCCCAATCTTTGCAAAGTCTTCCATCCAGATAGGAATTTTTGGAAATGCTTTGCAGGCGTTCCAGCAGTTGTTTGTCGCTCTGAGTACCATGCAGGGCAAGCGTGGCGGCGAGGGTATAATCCATTTTGTTCTGCGGGAATGCCAATACCTGCGGCAGATACAATTGGTTCAAGCGCTCAACCGCATATTTGCTGTACAAAGCGACCAGATCTTCCGGAATTCCCTGTGACAGATCGTACAGATCCAAGCCTCTTACCGGAGTGCCTTTGATATGGAATTTCAGTTCGGCTTCTCCGAAACCGACAGCGGCAAGCCCATTTGCAGGCAGGAGGCCATGCTTTTGAGCATATTCTTGCAAAAAGAGTCTGCTCAATGTCGGAACCATTCGTCGGGCAGCACGATAAAGAGCTTGATCGTGCATGATGCGGTCCCCGGCGATTTCGGCGATCCGTGCGAGTTTCATCATGCTTGCATATTCGCAATTGAGCATATCAATACTCCAGGAGCCGCCGAATTCGACGCATCCGCTGGCAAGGATACAGTAATCATCCTGAGTCAGCAGATAACTGGCGATTTCTCTTGAAATGGTATTGTAATTTGCCCGGATCAGATCTTTCTGACCGAAACGGTCTGCCAGATGTTGCAGGCAGGTAAGGAACATACAGACTGTCTCATTGGAGTCTCCGTAAACGACCTTGCTGCCTGTGCCCGGTACGAAATTTGTGGCCATTTCCCGCGGACTGTTCATGTAGATCGTATAATTGATCTTGCTGTACGGTTCTTCCCGGTAACGGAGTGCAAGCTTATATTGAAATTGCTCCAATGGCAGCAGAAGCCTGTCTGTCAACCTCTGAAACAGTTTGATTTTATTTTCGGGAGAATAGATCCACGGGTTTTCGGTGCAAACTGGCAACCCCATAAGGAAGCCGTGCATATTGAGGTTGACCATCCATGGATTGACTTTTCCGCCGGGCCAAACGCAATTCCATTCCTCTGCCCGGATTCCTCCGCCTGCGGAGAAGCGAACGCCGGATTGAAAATGCCTATTGGCAAGTTCTTCAAAAAATTCCATTCCCTTAGAATGCGGCCGCATGGAAAAATCGGGTTCAGGCAGCGGCAGACGCCAATAGACCGTATTACTGGAATTACGGTCGGCAAAATAGCCGAATACCGTTGGAAGATCCCGTGCTTCTACCTCTGACGCTTCAAACAGAATTCCTTTCATCAGCATTGCAAGCGGCGGAACCGGAGCATAAGGTGATGCAGAAATATTCCATGTATTGGGCGTTTTGATATAGGAGTAGCGGTTGCGGATCTCCACTTTTTTATTTTTCCGGTCAATGCGGAAACTTTCTGTGCAGGAGTCCGGAAACAGAAATGCTCTTGTACTCCACAAGTCGATTCGTTTTGCCACATTTTCCGGGATAGCGTTGTTCCAGCGGGAGGTATCTGCCGCTGCTGCTCCGCAAATCCAAACGGGCATCAGCATACCGATAGAGTCTTTCCCCGCAGAGATCGAGAGGCCGCTGATCCGGCTGCCGTTGCTGACGGCTGAAATTTTCTTCATGGGCTTTTCGAAGACCAGCAACAGGGGAGAACCGGATTTTCTGCCGTTGAAAAGTAAGAGGTAAGGAGAATCTGTCAACTTCGGTAATTGCGGATTTTTCTGTAAATCAACAATTTTGATACTGCCATTCTGCCGGAATGCGGCAAAACGTGCAGTGTTGTGCAAAGACATTAAAATGGTCTTTCGGTCAAATTGCCAGCGGACGCCGGGGAAAGCGAGCGAAGTATCAAATCTGCCGAAGTTTTTCCCGTTGATGACGATTTTTCCGCCTTTGCCCAGATAGTTGATGCGATCAACTTTAACTTGGATATCATTTCCGGGCGAAACGGAGGTTATTTCCGGGCAACTGCCGAAACCGCCGTTGCCCCGCAAGTTTCTGACGATGACTTTGATCTGATTGTCACCGCCGAAACGGATCAGTTTTTCCGGGATCAAGTGGCGGTGCGGCCGCATCCAGTATTCCTCATCATTCTGAGTGACTTCACCGATCATAGTCCCGTTAAAAAAGACCTGAGCAGTATCGTCAATGCCTTTTTCGGCAACAAAAGCAAGCGGAGTTCCTTTCCAATTTGCCGGAATTTTTATCGAGGTTGTCAATGTGGATTTGCCAATATAACTCCATTTCAAATTCCACGGAATTTTTTTGCCGGATAACTGCCATTCGCCCAGCAGGAGCCGCCGCCGCAGATCCGGAGCAAACTCATATTCGGAAGTGCCGTTGGAGACATTGAGTTTATTGCTGATATTTTCGCAGAGAAGACCATCGCCCAATTCCCAGCCGAAACGGCCGAAGTTATTGCAGGATGCTCCCGGGTAAAAACCTTCGCTGTCCGATTTGACGACGGGGAGCTGCTGTGCCGGAAAATCTTTTTTTGCCAAAATTCCGAGTAAACGCAGAAACCAACCGTCGCGTGCTGCACTTGATGACTTTAATACATCGCTGCCGAACCCCAGAGCCGAAACGATGATGTGCCGCGATTTTTCTTTGATTTCAATGACTGCGGGGGTGTTGTCTTCAAAAAGCAGCAACGGGACAGCGTTAAAATTTTTCAGCTGATAATAGACTCCGAAAGAAACATCGTTCAGCACGGCATTTCTGTTTGCCGGATGCTCTTTCGCCGGAAACTTCAATTTCTTTCTCTCCGGAAGAGCGGCATGTTTTACGGGGACTACTTGCCCCGGGAGCATGGCGGCAATTTCCGGATCTGCAATGACAGGACCGGTCAGCAGCGGAACTCCGGCGTTGACCCGCTTTGCAATTTCGCGGGCAACTTTTGTATTGGGACGGCTGCTGTTGTAAACAATGATATCGGCATCTTCCATACGGGTGGTTTCTACCGCAGAGTTCTGAATTCCCTGCAGCAGCAGTTTCCGAAATCCGTCTGCGGAAGAAACTTCGTTGAGACGCCGCATTTTCCAATCAAAAGGAATTGGAAGATTATCTTCGTTGTCGAAGTGAAAATAGATTTTTGTATTATTCTTTACAGGAACCGGAAAGTTTTTTTTCTGCGGAGGAATAACGGTGACTTTGCCCGACATACTGCCCGAAAGAGACAATTCCGCCGGAGTGCAGAAACGGATGTTCTTAATTTCAAAAGAGCCTTTCGTTCCCGGTTTCCACGCGGTGATTTCCGCAAAAAATTTGAGCTGTAAGATCGTATGTTCCGCATCGTGCAAACGGAAATCGTCATCGAGGCTCAGCACGATGTCGTGCCATTCTCCCGGAAGTGCGGTAAAGGCTTTTGAGCTGCTGTGGCCGGAATTCGGGCCGGATTTCCAGACAATACCGCAGGAAAAATTCAATGGAACTGCCGCCGTATTCCGGCAGGAGAATGCAAGTTTATTCTGACTCCACATGCTCTGCCGGATATTGGCGATGGCGGCACACCAGATCCGTCCCTGCGTTTCCGGGCCGCGTTCCAGATTGAATTTACAACTTTTCAGGGAGTTTCCGGAAGTGGAAAAGACACTACCGGTTTTCTGCGGAACATAACATCCCCACGCATTCTTTTCCCCTGCGGCAGAGAGTCCTGCTGCCGCAAGAAAAAACAGAAAAATACAAAAATGGAATTTCATAATAAATACAGGTCTCAGTATGTGGCAACGTTTCTGGCTTTTCCGTTGTAAGTCCAGGCGTTGTTGTCAGTATTGTATGAACCGACCGCGCCGCCGGCACTGTACCAGTTGGCAATGATGGTTGCTTTGTCAGCTCCCTGACCTTTCAGAGTTTCGGCGTGACCGTCGCCTTTAAGCAGGTTGGTATCTGTGCCGCTGTGGTGCGGGAAAAGCACACAACCGGTATTGCTGTTAGACATCTTTGCATAGGGAGCAAAAGTATTCACATCGCCAAACAAGGCTTCGCCAAGAACGAGAAAATTGCTTGCATTGCTTACACGAGTAGATTTAAGATAGCGAGTGACTGTATTGGTATCATAACCGCCGGTTTCATACGCATTTATGCCGTAAGCCGCATACTGCCATGCATTACCATTGTTTTCAATCCCCGGTGCAGCAATCGACAATGCATTAAGATAAGGTCTTGCCGAGGCATGGGGAGAGGTAATGGTGACGGGGCAGACAAACTGTTTGATCTGAGCATATTTATCCAAAACGAAAATGGCTCCCCACCAATATTTTGTACCGGCTTTTTCCATGATATGGCGGGGATAAAAATCTTCATTGTCGGCCTGATAAAAACCCATACTCAATCCCAACTGTTTCAAATTATTGATACAGGAGGAGTTGCGGGACTTCTCCCGAGCCTTGTTCAGGGCAGGCAGAAGCATGGCAGCGAGGATCGCAATGATTGCGATTACGACCAAAAGTTCGATGAGGGTGAAGTGTTTTTGTTTCATTTTTTGTTCTCCTTTTTGTTGAGGGGGTGCAATTCTTTGCGAATGTTTTATTATAAAATAGTTTCTGCCGGTTGGCAGTCTTCTTTTTCAAACCACTTGAGACGCTGCATCGCCATCAGGTGTACGAGCAGGGTTGGCGTGAAGTTTTTGCCGGCACCGACCGGGGCACCGGAAAACGGGTCGATTTCCTGAGGGAAGTCGGACTGGGGATATTCCGCAAATGCTTTCAGCCAGCAGGAAAGAACGGCGTCAAGCTCAGCAGAGCGGTTATAATGATCCATCCATAAAAATGCCCGAAGTGTAGTCGGAGCCTGAGTGTTTCCGCCCCATGAGTTTTTCAACATACCGCCGACAAAGCGTTCATCGTTGACAGAGACCGACGGAAAAGGAAAGTTCGGTAAAAATTCCTTCCCGGGCGTGGAAAAATATCTTTTCCAGATCCGGTCAAATTGCTCCTGATCGACGACTTTGTTGAGAAACAGCCTTGTGATATGTTCTGTGCGGTATTTCCGAAAGCCCTGCGGTGATCGGTCATAGAAAAACTCATCTTCCGGGTCATAAAGATATTGATAAATCAACTCTTTCAACTGTTGTGCGGCATCTTCCCATTTTTTCTTTTCCGCAGACATCCCCAGCATATCTGCGAGTTCTGCCATGGCGATACGGTTGCCGTAAAGCATGGCGGAGAGATCTACCGAAAGGATCGGCATGACCGGGAGATCAGGCATATTTCCTGCATCAAATCCTGGGCATGTATGTGGTATTCCTCCGTCCATAACGCGGGGATCGTTGTCATGTCCGGTATCCCATTCGCAATACATCTCAACCAGACCGGTTTTTGCACGATTGCGGGATGTCGAAAGATAGTGATCATATTTTTCAGCCGCACGGTAGATTCGTATAAAGTCGGACTCGGGGCGGTTGGTTATTTTTGCGATTTCCATTGCACTTCTGGCAAACGGCCATACGGATTGAATGTGAGAAAAGCAGACCCGTTCATGTTCTTCCTGCGGGTGAAGCATAAAGGCAAAGGGTAATAAGCCGTCCTCCCGCTGATGTTGAATAAAGACATCCTGAGAAGCCCATGCGATCTCCGGCATATAACGGGCTATAAAGTAACAATCCTGATTATGTTCCAGCCAGATCCCGTTATAAATATCTCCGGCTTTGAGCAGGGGTACTCCGGGATATTGCTCGAACAAAGCAGCATTGTTTCTGAGAGCATCAAGAAGCATATTTTTTCTGCCGCAAAGCATTGACTTTTGAGCTTCGGAGATTTTTGCCGGAACAACCATCTTTTTATATCCCTCTATGAATCTATCACCTTAAAATTTCTTCGGTTAATATATATGTAAAAGTCAGTTATGTAAATGTTTATTTGTGGCATATTTTTATCTGTATGTGGTGTCGGACCATAAATGTACACATTTATGTCGTAAACAGACATTGTTTTTGAGCAACCACAATGATATATTGTGTTGTTCCTAAATTACAGGAACGCAGGATAAACCCGAATAGAAAGGAAAACAATATGAAAAAATGTCTTGCGGTGTTTTTAGTTACTCTACTGAGTGCAACTGTTCTTTCTGGTACTCCTCTGATACAAAAAGGAGAAAGAATAGTTTTTATTGGAGATTCAATCACGGCATTCGGGAATTATCCGGAAGGCTATATTTCTCTGGTACGGGAATTTCTCAAACATAATAAAATCCAAGTGGAGATATTTCCCCGTGGAATTTCTGCACAGACTTCCCGAGAAATGTCCAAGCGTGCAGCAAAAGATCTGGCTGACAGCAAGGCGACCTGGCTGGTGCTTTTCTGCGGAGTAAACGATGTTGGTCTGAACCGGACTTATGATGAATTTACCCGGAATTACACCGCTATTCTGGATGCTGCCGCAAAAGCACAATGCAAGGTATTGCTTCTGACTCTTTCGCCGCATGGGGAAGAATTGAACAAAGAACGTAACGACCGTATCCGTAAATTTAACGACTTTATTCGTAGCAAAGCTGTTGAGCGTAAATTGCCGCTTGCAGAAGTTTATGCAGAAATGACGAAACAGCTTGAGGTCCGCAAAGATGTTTATGGTTTAAAGGTAACGACAGACAATATTCATTTGAATGGTTACGGCAATCGTGCGTTTGCCTGTGCTGTCTTGCGTGCATGGAAGTTTGAAGAAGCGGCAATCGAACAAGCCGTTTCCCGTTGGAATAAGCGGCAGATTATTACGCCGTTGATCAATAACTTTTTCCGTCCGACCTGGTTGATTTCCATTGAGGATTACGAGGTTCTGGAGCGTGCTGCTAAGCGGGAAAAACTTTCCGTTGAACAATTTGTCAAACATGAATTGCTCCAAAAAGTAAAACAGTTGAGAGAAAAAGAAAATAACCAGTAAAGGTATTTCAGTAAAATATTACACGATCCCTGCTCATTCTTCGGAATAGGCAGGGGTTTACTCTCAGAGGGTATTGTAACTGAGAATAGATACTGCCGTAATACATCGTTCGGGAATTTTGTGTCAGGTATCAGTTCTTTAATATATGACAAATCCCGGCAATTTTAATTAAAACTGGCAATTTTTACCGGACGCCAGTGATATTAAGTGATAAAAAGCAGAGGATTTCAGAAAATGAAAGCTCCATTTGAAAACATTGAAAATTGGTTCAATACTCCCAAATTCAGGGAAACTGAAATATTTGTTCACGAGGGAGTTAAGCAGATTTTTTATGAGAGCGTTCCGTACAAGGGGAAAACTACGGAAGTTTTTGCCTGTTACGGCCTTCCGGAAGGCGCCTGTGCAGAAAAGCCGGTTCCGGCGGTAGTGCTCGTTCACGGCGGCGGCGCGACGGCGCTCGCTGATTGGGTCGAACTTTGGAACAGACGCGGATTCGCAGCGATTTCCATGGATACTTGCGGCTGTGTGCCGTCGTGGAGTGCCAATCCGTACTTTAACAGAAATTGGCCGTCACATAAAAATGGCGGTCCGCGCGGTTGGGGAAAAATCCCGCTTGCAGGAGATGCTCCGGAGGAACAGTGGATGTATCATGCGGCTGCCGCAGTAATTATCGGTCACTCCTTTTTGCGTTCTTTACCGGAAGTCGACCCTGCCCGTATCGGAGTTACCGGGATATCATGGGGGGGCGTATTGACCTGTATTACCGCCGGTTTGGATGACCGTTTTGCTTATGCCATGCCGGTTTATGGCTGCGGTTTTCTGGATAATCCTGACTGCTCTCTTAAGCGGGAGGGGGACTGCTCTCCTGATCGGGGAGGAGAACCAACTGCGGAACAGTTTGCAAAATGGATCGAACTTTGGGACCCCTCGCATTATCTGCCCAATGTCAAAGTTCCAACCTATTTTCTGGTCGGCAGTAACGACAAACCTTTCCCGCTGGATTCGCTCTCCCGTTCTGTTGAACTGGTTGCAGATGTCCGTCAGCAAATTATTGTGGATTATCCCCATAATCACACGATTTCATGGAAAGAAGAGACGCTCTATGCTTTTGCCAAAGCAGCTTCTGACGGTACAACGGCATCTTTGCCACGCTTTGCTCCGGTTGCCGCTGATAAGGAACGCCTGACTGCCGCATTTGAAAGCGGGCCAGTTCCTGTCAAAGCGGAAATCGCCTACACCTGGGGCAGCGGCTTCTGGAACGGCCGCCAATGGTTTACTGCCGAAGCCGAAGTTTCATCGAATACTCTTTCTGCCTCTGTGCCTCCCAACGTGACTGCGGCTTATTTTACGGTGACTTTGCCCGATGGAACAAAATACTCTTCCCGTGTGGCTGAACTTTCATCAAAATAAAAAGAGAATATTTCGGAGATAGAATATTTGCGCTCCCATGAATACAGGGAGCTATATTAGTGACTACATAAATAGTGCTTCGCAACTTAGTAAAAAATGCAGGAAACAGAAAGCAAAAAACTTTCGGCAGAAAACGATTTTTCTTTCTGATAATGAACAATAAAGGAATAAAATATGGCAAACGGAGTATTTGAATATTCTCCCGAGTGGGAGATGGAAGAATGGTACGGGTTCAAACGGTACAAATTTCAGTTTGAAGGACGCCTTGCATGGGTGGCGGAGCCGGAAACACCGGCCGGAGACGGCCGCTGGAGCTGGTGCACCCAATGGGCGGAAGCGTTCGTGCCGCGGGTAGGAACTGTTGCACTGCTGCAAAACGGATTTCATCACGCCCACATTGATATCTTTGACACCAAAGCCAGTCCGGAAGGCGTGGCAGTCATGGAACGTTTTCACGATTTTCTGGTCAGCCGCGGACTTTCTGCCAAGGCGAATATGATCGGTATGAGCTGGGGCGGTTTCATTTCTCTTCGTTACTCTTCCACTTATCCGGAGCGGATCGCCGCAATTTATCTGGATGCCCCTGTTTGCAACGCCGCCGACCCCGGAGCAGAAGCGGCAGACCGCGTGGAGGCAATCAGCGAACAATACGGACTTTCCGTAGAGAAACTGAAAACATCTCTGCTCAATCCGCTCAATAATCTGAAATTTCTGGCTGATTATAAAATTCCGCTGTATATTGCGACAGGAGAGGATGATACGCTGGTCAAAGTTTCCTCTAATATCAATCTGATCGAAGAGGAACTGAAACGCATGAGTGTCGCTTATGAAATCGTCCGGCGTCAGGTTTGGGGACATCATCCGCACGGCTTTGATGATGTTTCTGAAGTATTGAAGTTTCATCAGAACAGCCGTGCATGACAGGAAAATGCAAGTAAAAAATCGACCGCGTTGCGTCGCCGTAAGAAGAATAAAATCCAAAGTCGATGTGACTTTCTTTTGATGCTGTGAAATATAAAGCAAGTATTGTCTTAAAAGCGTAATCAAAAAAAATTAGCAAATCTCAGTGTCATTACATTGGCTTAAAATTGTAATCAAATGACGACCATGCCGGATGCAAAAAACATTCGGCATGGTCATTCTCAGGGATAAGATAACCTTCCGCTGTTCCTATTGGCGAAGTATGGAAATGAACCGATTTCAGAAAATACCATGCAAAAAGTCTCAAAAAGATAGTTACATTAACTTGAAAAAGTTACATTGACGATGTAACTTATAGATAGTTACATTAACAAAGAGGCGTTATGGAACAAATTTTAAAGGACTTGCAGCAGTATTTGAATACGCTGAATATTGTTGTTAAAAACATAGGAAAGGCAAATTGGGCAGAACAACTGCCGCTTTTTGTCAGAGCCCCTTACTTTTTTAATATTGTTTCAATCTTAGAACAACAGTACGCACTTTGTATTGCTAAAAATAACGAACGGCCAACACCTGATCAGATATCCATCCAGAAAAATATGATTGAATCGGTTTCAAAATTGCCGGCGATTTTTGTTTTTCGTGATGGTTCAAAAGAGTTATGCAGAAATCTCTCCGGCAAAGGTGTCGGATTTGTTATTCCGGGGAAACAATGTTTCCTGCCTGGAACGATTGTCGCATTCAGAGAGGACAAGTTTGAGGCAACAGATTTAAGAAAGCGTGAGTTTTTCTCTCCGATGACTCAAATGATATTCTTGTACTATCTTCAAGAGCATATTGCAGATGGTAAATTATATTTTCAGGATATAATCAGTAAATTTAATCTGAATAAGGTTTATGTATCCAGAATCGCAAAAGAACTCCAATACTTTGGACTTTCTGAAATCGGAGCTTGCAAGCGGAATAAATATTTACTGTTTGATACAAACTGCAAAGCCTTATGGCAAAAAGCTCAAAACAGATTGATCAATCCGGTATGGAAAAAAATCAGAGGGAAAAATCTTCCGGAAGGTTTGCCGCTCGCCGGCATAGCAGCTTTGGCAGGATATTCCAATTTGAATGATGATTTATTCAGCACCCATGCTGTGTACTACAAGGATATTGACATAAAAAGTATTGAAGTTCTTGAATTTGAAGGAGAATTTCTGGAGCTTTGGAAATATCGACCTTTGATCGGCAATACAGGAATGGTAGACAAACTTTCCCTTTATCTGGCGTTAAAAGATGATCCGGATCCCAGAGTCAAAAGTGAATTAAGCAATATGATGGAGGATATATGGTAAGAGGTATAGATTTATTCAGGGATCACTTTGCTGATTTCACGGATTATTTTACTTTGATTGGCGGTGCTGCCTGCGAACTGACTTTAACGGGAACAATTGGATTTCGGGCGACCAAAGATATTGATATTCTGGTGCTTTTAGAAAAAGTAGATCGGGATTTTGCAGAACAGTTTCACCGTTTTATTACTGCCGGGAACTACAGTTGCTATATTTCAAAGGATGAAAACAGGCATTTTTACCGTTTCCTGACAACCGGCTCGAGTGATTATCCGCCACAGATAGAACTGTTGTCAAGGACTCTTTTTCCGGAATACCCTGATATGAAGTATACTCCGCTTACGGAAGACTCTTATGTTAAAAGTATGTCGGCGATCATCCTTGGAACGGAATACTATAATTATGCTCAGGCACATCGGGTTATACGACAGGGAGTACCATGTTTGGATACAGAGGCTTTAATTGTTTTCAAATCGGCCGCCTACCTGAATTTGAAAGAACAAAGAGAAAAAGATCCCAAATCTGTACGTGGTGAGGAAATAACCAAACACCGCAACGATGTATTTCGTTTGCTGGCAACGGTCATTCCCGGGCTGACTGCAGAAGTTCCGGAAACAATAAAACTCAATTTGCAAAGATTTATCAATTCATTTCCGGCAGATGATGCTCAATGGCAGGCAATCCGACAATCTTTGGGAAACATTGCCGATACGCCTGAAAATTATTTGCGGGTATTCAACACTCATTTTCAGTTGAAGCAGTAATTGTTCCGTCGCTCTGCGAGCTATGGAGGGCATCCTTCGCAGTCGCTTTGCTCCTTTTTGCTTTGCAAAAAAAATCTACGGATAGCAAGACAGGCTTGCCATCCGTAGCTTTAGCGAAGGGTGGTGGAACTTACACTATTTGAACCGTTATGCTGATTTGAGGTAGGAGCGAAACGGTGAATTATTTTATGCTCTGCAAAGTAGATGAGGATTTGTGAAACCTCGTCCTGTCAAAAGTCTCTGCTTATGCTCAAACACATAGCACTTTTGTTTCTGTTTAGGGTGACATCAGCCTTGCTGAACTTTACAAACTCCCCGACCGCAGGGAGGAACAGTTAATGCAGCTCGGAATAGCAGTCGAATAAAACCTTTCTCCATATTTCAGCCCACGGAAACGGGGGCTTTTTTTTATTTTTTAATTAGTTGACTTGCTAATTGAATTTTTTGTGATATATTATATTGCAGGAGGCAATTATGGAAATATCACAAGTTCTCAAGGCAATGAGTCACCCTATACGGTTGCAGATGGTGGAACTTCTGCTGCAAAAACGGATGTGTGTCCGCAGTCTGGCACGCCATTTTGAAGTAACTGAACCAACTATTTCGGTACATTTGAAGGTGCTGAAAAATGCCGGTCTCATCGTTGGCGAAAAGAAAAGTTACTATATGCATTACCACGTCATCCGGGAAAATGTTGCTGAACTTTCGCAATTCTTTGCAGCTTTATCCGCTACCCCGGCAGCAGAACAGCAATGCTGCAAAAAGTCTGAAGCCTGTCATTGCCAATGCCACTCAAAAAAGGATTGAGTTTATATGAAACGCCATTTCAAAACCATTGTCAAGGCAGCAATCGTTCTGCTTATTGCCGGAATCGTTTTTTATTTTTGGAAACTTGCTCCGGTAAGTGTTCCAACTTTTGAAGTAAAGTCTTCGCCCATTGTGCAGACTGTCTTTGGAACCGGCACACTTGAGGGCAAAACCCGCCTTGCCGTCAGCCCACGGGAAACCGGAGCAATTCAAAAACTTTATGCCGATCAGGGCGATATGGTCAAAACCGGAACTTTACTGGTCGAAATGGATGCCGATGATATTCTTCAGCAAAAACGCGTTGCCGAAGCGGAACTTGCAGTGGCTCAGGCGGCATTGCAGCGAATCGATGCAGAGATCCGTTCAGCCAAAGCCAATCTGGAATACGCCAACTTAATGTTTCAACGCAGTGAAAAACTTTTATCCAGTAACGCCGAATCCCGTTCTACTTACGATAAAAACCGCCAAAATATGCTCGTTGCCGCCGCCGATTTTGAACAGGCAGGCAAACGCCGTATTGAAGCTGAATCAACTCTTGCCAAACACCAGGCACAAATCGCTTACTACAATACCAAACTTGCCGAAACACGCTTGACAGCCCCCTTTGATGCTCTGATCGTCCGCCGCAATCGGGAACAGGGAGCAATCGTCAATCCCGGTGTATCCATCCTGGACATTGTGGATACTTCCACTATCTGGGCGTCAGTCTGGGTTGATGAAACTCAAATTGCCCATTTGCAAAACGGTCTTGATGTGGATGTGTTTTTCCGAACCTTGCCGCAACAGCGATTCGGTGGAAAAATCTGTCGATTGTGGCGGGAAACTGACCGGGAAACGAGAGAATATAAAGTTGATATCGCTCTTGAAAAACTTCCCCCAAACTGGACTCTCGGTCAAAGGCTGGAGGTTTTTATCAAAGTCAGCGCACCTGAAATGTGTGTAAATATTCCTGCAAATCTGATTTCATGGAAAAACAATTCGCCCTTTGTTTTGTGTATCGTTGATGGAAAAATCATCGAACGCCCGGTTAAATTGGGCATCCGCAGCAAGGATAAAGTAGAAATTATTTCCGGCTTGACCTCTGGCGATAAAATCGTGATGCAGCCGCAGAAACATTTGCAATACACTGATCGGAAAATCAAAAAATGATGAATCTGGCTTTCCGTGATATAAAACACAACTTCGGCAGATTTCTCCTGACTACCGCCGGAATCAGCTTGCTTTTGATGGTAGTGATGGGGATGGGCGGCATCTACCGCGGACTCATTCAGGAAGCAACGCTCATCATCGACCGTTCTGAAGCGGATATCTGGGTGGTTCAACGCAATACCAAAGGGCCGTTTGCTGAAGTCTCCAAACTTCCACGTCAAATGGAATACCGTTTAGAAGCAATTGACGGTGTCGATTCAGCAGAGCCGTTTGTTTCCCATACTGTTCAGCGTGATTTTCAAAAACGGGTACTGCGCCTTACTATTCAGGGCTTGCCCGATAATGGAGCGTGGCTGCCGATCATTCAAGGTCGTGCATTGCAAAATGGACACTATGAAATGCTTGCTGATAAATCCGCTAAACTTCCGCTTGGAACGACCTTGCCGCTCGGCAAAGACACTTTTACCGTAGTTGGAATTACCGACCGGATGAACTCTCCCGCCGGGGATGCCATGGTATTTGTTTCTCTCAACGATGCCCTTGCCATCCAGTTTGATACTCCAGCCGAAGCCATCCGCAACGAACGCAATGCCCGGCTGCGGCGGTTTGATAAGTCTTCTTACGGCAACACTTCGGTCGATCACGGCGAAACGCTCTCAAGCGAAAGTGTACGCCCCGCCGCCCTGCCGGATCAGCAGATAAGTGCAGTTCTGCTCAAAGTCAATCCGGCTTACAGCGTTGATGAAATCATGGCAAAACTCAAAACTCTTCCCGATATGACCGCCTATACTTCGCAGGAACAGCGGCAAATCATGTTAAGTGGTTTTGTCGCGCGCTCCCGCAAACAGCTTCTGCTTTTCCGGACAATTTTGATTACCGTTTCAACAGTAGTTATGACACTCATCCTTTATACATTGACTCTGGATAAACTCCACTCAATCGCTATGCTCAAACTTATCGGAGCCGGAAATAGCGTAATTATTGGTATGATTATGCAGCAATCGCTTGCAATCGGCGTTCTTGCATTTGGAATTGCCCGCTTTTTCGGGCAATGGGTCTATCCTCATTTTCCCCGCCGGGTGGTGTTGGTCAGCGGAGATTTATGGCTGCTTTTCGGAATCGTTATCGGCATATCCATTCTGGCAAGTATCGCCGGAATCATCAAGGCAATGCGAACCAATGCGGGGGAGGTCTTATCGTGAAACACATTGCTCTTATTGCTGAAAACCTTTACAAAACCTACGGTAAAGGAAATACCGTTGTCCACGCCTTGAATGATGTATCTTTGACTTTGCACGCCGGAGAAATTGCCGCCTTACTCGGACCGTCGGGAGCAGGTAAATCCACGCTTTTGACCAGTCTGGGCTTGATACAACAACCTGATTCCGGAAAAATCATTATCGGCAACGAAACTGTTTTTAACGATGGATACAAAACCGATATTCGTGCTTTCCGCAGAAATCATATCGGATTTGTTTTTCAGAAAGCCAATCTGCTCCCCTTTTTAAGTGCCGTTGACAATGTGCGTTTAGCTATGGAAATAAACGATGTTTCCGGCAAAGCGGCAAAAAAGAAAGCGGAAGAACTTTTGGCAAAGTTTGATTTGAGTGAACGCAAAAACTTTATGCCCAAAGAACTTTCCGGAGGTCAGCAACAGCGGGTAGCGATCGCCAGAGCGTTGGCAAACACCCCTGAACTCCTGCTTGCCGATGAACCAACCGCCGCGCTGGATAGTGTAATGGGACGGAAGGTTATGGAGCTATTGAAGCAAGTCGCCCACGAACACAATACAGGAGTATTGGTGGTAACGCACGACCACCGTGCGATAGATGTTTTTGACCGCATCTATGTTATGGAAGACGGCAAGATCAAAGCACCATTTTAATTATTCTGCTGACTGAAATATACTGAGTCTCATTTTGAAATGACTTTGCTTTTTACCCCAAAACCAAGTCCGCACATGTTATATTGTACTATCAGGTTTATTTTTCAGATAATTGGGGAACAATAAAATTCTTACCGATTTTCATTTTTCCGTCTTCAAAGAAAAGTTCTCCAATAACCATGAAACGCTTTTCGTAAGTAGTATGATCCTGATGAACATGGAAAACAATACGCCAATTCCCTTCTTTGTCCTTAAAAAAAGAGTGATGCCCGGAGCCGACAAATCCTTCCGGACGGCACAAAATGGGATTTTCAGAAGCTTTGACAAAGGGGCCGGTCGGCTTCTCTGCCACAGCATAACCAACGGCGTAATCCTGAGATTTATAGTTGTTGGCCGAATAAGTTATATAATATTTACCCTCATGCTTAATCATAAAAGGACCTTCGGTGATACGATCCATTATCGTTTCCCATGGTTCCTCTGCACCCAATACCCGAAAAAGAGTATCCTCACAAATCGTCTGATAATCTTCTTTCAGCTTGGCACCCCATACTTCAGAACCGCCCTGCTGTCCCCAACGGTTGAAATAAGTATAAGCCTGACCGTCATCATCTATAAAAAGAGTGTTGTCTATGCGGCTTTCCGTTTCACACATGGGTTTCTTCTTTTTTTGAGTAAAAGGTCCGAAAATAGATTTGCTTACAGCACAGGAGATGCGCACAGAACTGGTGAAGTACATAATGTATCCGTTATCAATTTTGTAAACTTCCGGAGCCCAAAAGTATTTTTCGCCCCAGACATCCTGCTTATGCAGTACAAATCCATCCCGCTCGCCGTCATGAAGTTTCCAGGTTTTCAGATCTTCCGAAACATAAACCTTGAACCCCAACTCTTCTTTTGTTCCAAAAGCATAATATTTGTCATTTTCATAATGAATGAAAGGGTCTGCCAAAAAAATAGGTTTATCCATATTCTTATTTCGTAAATTAAGTTTGAATTCAGTTAATGACTTTTTTTTTCAAGAGTTACATTTCGAATAATTTTGTCTTCGCTCCATGGACCGATAAACTTGTTATCGGAGATACGCCCTTTGATATCTTTCAGTACCATTCTCAGCCCCCCTTTGACCTGCGGCATAAAGAAAGTATTGCCGACCAGTTCAAAATCAGCCAACCCTCTGGCATCAATAAGCGGTTCATGACGATAGGGGCCTTTGAATTTATAGAAAATAGATGGCATATCAATAATGAAAGTATTATTGTGAATGTAAAGATGCCGGGTCCAACTTGAGGGATCATCGGGATAATACCGTGTATGATTAAGCATCAGCATCGTGTTTTCACTGGTACGGATACAATTGTTTTCGTAAGTAACAACACGGGCGAAACAACTCTCGTTGCGCCAAGCCCCATCCAGTTTGTTCCAGGTGCAGTAGACTGGCCAGGCGTAACGCATACTGAACGTGTTGTCGCGCAGCACAGATCCATTGCCCATATACCAAGCTCTTCCCATAGCATCGGCAAAGTAGTTGTTGCTGATGACCTGCCCCTGAGCACAAAAATCGGGAAAATGTACCCAATGGCGTTTTTCTTTCAGTTGGAATTTTATCATTTCCTGCCATGAGATATAAGGATCAAGAGTAATCAGTTTCCCCGGATCACGATCCAGTTCCAGACGGATGGCATTTACCTTGCTGTTGTTTTTAGGGTGATTAAGTGTAACAAGTTGTGCCGAAACAACTTTGAAACGGGTACTGCGGCGAAGAACGGGTGTATTGCCTCGAGAATAATAAAATTCAGTAGGCAGCTCATTGAAGTTCAGGATATCAATTTTTTTGATATAAGGCATATTCTTCCGGAGAAAAGAGAACTCATGATATTTATCAGCGACATAGAGAATTTTCCCTTCCTGACGCAAAATGGGGGTATTGGTCCCGTGAATATTATAAAGGTCGTCTGCAGTATTGCGAACAATATTCCGGGAGTAAAAACCTCCTAATGATGCCGCACAGGAGAAGTAAAAGTCTGCTGCTGTTGCAAAATTGAATTTTTCATTTGCGGCAGCTGCAACAGAACATCCGGTGACAAACAGAGCATCACATTGGCTGGCTTTTATCACAATTCCGCCGATACGGTCAACAGAAACCCTGTTAAGACGGCAACGGTCAGAATCAATAAGGAAGAAAGCTCCCATGTGGTCGCGGGTAAAGTTAACAAGTCGGGTGCCGGTGGAATATTCGTCAGAGGCTTTTTTGCCTTTGGAAACCGGAGGATAAAGCGAATATTGATTATCTTTAAGATGCTTCATCCGGACGAAATTGAAAGGGGAGCGCTGGCGTGTATGACGGGCATTCTCATAAATGATCGGGGTTTTCCCATCTTCGGCAAGGCCGGCATCGAAAATGCGGAAATTACTCATTTCGCATTTTGAAAATGCTTCGTCATCCGGTTTAAGCCCTCCGTCAATAGTCACAATAAGTCCCTTGTTATCAGGAGTGTATCCGGTGATAAGACCAGTGGAAAATATCGGTTTTGTTGCTGTTATATGTAAATCTTCAAAGCGGATATTACTGCTTTTATGAACCGTGAACATCGGCACTTTGGTCGTATCCATAACAATAACCGTACCCGGCTCACCTTTGAGCTTTAAATTGGAGATACCGCGAAAATACAATGCGGGAACCCGGAAGCCTTTCCCGTGTTTCATAAAATATTTGCCTTTAGGCATAAAAACTACGCCTTTTTGATTTTTTGCGGCAAAATTGATCGCTTTCTGCACAGCAGGGGCATCATCGGTCACGCCATCGGCCTTTGCTCCGAAGTCTTTGACGTTCACGACGCCCATTTTTTCAAGATCAGGTTGTTTTTGAGCCCAGGAAAATTCTTTTTCCATGCGGGACAGGAGATTTTCCCAATCTTCCAAAATATAAGGGGCTTCCCATGGATCATTTTTCAGATCGTAGCGGTAGGCTTTGCTGTAGGCTCGATAAATGGAGTTTTGCTGCTGAACCCAAGTTGTAAAGTCCGGATCGACATTACGGAGAGTTTCTGCCTGCTCGCTCAACCGGCGTCCTCTTATTTCAAGATTATCTGCTTTATTTTCTGCTGCAAGCGACAATAGAAAACCGACAGTTGCGACTGCAATAAAAAGTTGCTTCAATTTCATTATTTTCTCCTTAATTTGGGAACAAAACTCCCCATGTGATACTTTTGCACAGATAATTTTTCGTTTTCGGAATTTTTAGTTTTTACAGAGTAGTGATGGTGGTTGACCCATCCAGGTATGCTTCTGTGGCACCTTCGCCTTTCCATTCGCCGCTGCCCCAGGATTCTACATGACCATCTGCAAATGTAACCGGAGCATTTTTTCCGTGACGGATATTGATAACTGCGTAGGTCCAGGATGATGCACGGCCGACAATTTGGAAGTGAGCATGGTTCCTTTCGACGCCGGCATTGTTATCTGTAATAAGCGGAAAAGCAGATGCGGATTTTATTCTCTTGAAATCAAGTACACAATCTCCCCAAGCGTGTCCCCGGAACACTTTATTTACTCCTTTGGCAGTGGCCCAAGCATTTGAACCAGCAGAGGTCGCTGGAATGAAATTCATGCCGTAAGTATAGTTTGTCCATACATCATTGCGATTGGTGTTTGACGCATTATTCATATTTACTGTAAAAGTTTGTGTTCCGCTGATTACAGTATTGGGTCCCATCGTTGTTGCAGGACAGAGAAATTCGGAAGCAGAATTGACATACTTTCCTAAAAACAACAATGCTGACCATTTTGATTTTACTCCCAGTGTATCACTTTCACTACGGTTGATAATCACATCATTAAAATCATTCCGATAAAAAGAGACTTGTAAGCCCAATTGCTTCTGTTTACTGGTACAATCAGTTGCTTTGGCTTTCTCTCGTGCTTTGTTCAGGGCGGGCAACAACATTCCGGCGAGAATTGCAATGATGGCAATTACCACCAAAAGTTCAATAAGGGTAAACGGTGCCGGGAGAGAAAGGGAAACCTTTTTGGAAAAAGGTTCTCCCTTTCTCCCCCGAACCACCTCTATCCCTTCCAAAAACTTTCGGGTAATTACATTTTTTGCATCCGCAAAAACTGTAATTGCTTTGGTTGCAAAATCACACAAAAACTGTGCCGTAACTACCAAAAGTTCAATCAAGGTGAAGCCTTTCATAACACCAGTTTTGTTATGCAATTTGAGTTCATTTTTTTTCATAATAACACCTTTCTTTTTTCATTAAAACAGGGGTTTAGGTTTTACATATATTGATATTATGTTTTATACGATAATCATCAGAAAGCAGGTTGGAAAAACAACATACTAAAACGGTTTGATATTGAAATTCCCGCACCGTTCTGTGACAGCAAAATTTTTTATTTTTCCTTTCTGTTGACACATAGAACTTTTGAATTTATGTTTTAATATAGTATTTTCAACTGGAAAAAATAAGGATATTCTTGACATTTTTTAGCATAATCTCGCCAAAAATAAAAAAATAAGATTGAAATTACCTGCATAAGGGATTATATTAACGATATGAAAACGAACAAAAATAATATTTTACTTATCAGCAAGTTGCGGAAAGACAAAGATTTGCCGCTTTGGGTCTGCCATATGGAAAAAGGCCAGCAACCGGAGCGTCTCTTCCACTCACACAACTTCATGGAAATCGTACTTATTCGGGGGAGAGGGACCCATTTATTGGAGGATTTGGCAGAACCGGTTTCAGAAGGGGATTTGTTGATAATTCCACCCGGTTTTGTTCATGCTTATGCTGATTGCAGCGAACTGGAAGTTCTCAATCTTGTCTATGATTACGCTCAACTCTACATCCCATGGCTGGACAGTTTTCAATTACCATTGTTCGGACGTCTTTTCCCCGTTGCCGTGGCTGCAGAAAAAGCTTCCGATGCGGTAAAGCCGGTCCTTAAGCTGGACTCTGTACATCTGGATCACTTTTGGGAGGCGATCTGCCGCTTACAAGGACACATCAATCCGGTAGAGCCGGGACGGAATTTCCTTGCCATGGGTGGATTTCTGCAAATCATCGGGGAACTTGCACAATTTGGCAATTCCGCCACAAAACAGAGCATAGAATTGGAAAAGATGCAGAAAATCATCCGTTTTATGAGCAATAATCTGCAAGAAAAACTCAATATGGAATCCCTTGCCCGGCATGTCATGATGTCTCACCGTAATTTTTACCGTTATTTCAAGCAGATGACCGGAATTGCTCCGCTGCAATATTTGACCCTATTGCGAGTACACAAGGCAGCACAACTTCTCAAGCACAGCCCTTTTTCACTGGAAGAAGTGGCTGTTTCGTGTGGATTTTGCGATGCCAATTATTTATCCCGGATGATGAAACAACACCTGAATATTTCTCCGAAAGATGTTCGGCGGGGATGATGTGAAACAGCTGCGAAAACGGCATCATACTGAAACGGGAAAATTACAGTTATAAAACAGGGATGCTCCCGGCGGCAAATATCAGGTCTCCTTCGGCGACGCCCAGCCGCTCCTGCGCCCGGACTTCTCATCAGCGGTTCCCGCCGGAGTGCTTTTGAACTCTCCGGAAATGCTGGAACTTGGGCTGTTCAACAATTCAGAACTGGGGGCGTGCGGCAATTTTCTGAAAGAGGCGCTGGCACTTCACTTTGACCAGCCGGAAACGCTGCCGGAAACATTTCATCCCACAGCGGCGTAAGTTTATTCAGCACTTCAGCGACTTCCCTGCCGGGAGTGTTCAAGTCCCGTGCAAGCTGATTGACAATGGTCGGGGTGCAAAGCATTTTTTTGATGTGGAGCAGCACCGCTGATTCGATTTCACCTCCCGAAACCCGGCTCACCGGGCAAAGGGCTTCTGCCCGCTTACTGTCCTTGGTGCAAAGGTAATAGGAATACATCGTACCGCCTTTTTTTGCATACGTCGGTCCCATGCGGCAACCGCAATGTCCACAGTAAAGCAACCCTTTCAGCGGCATAAGTGTTTCCACTTTTCCTTTGTTGGACTATGCCTGATCGCATTTTTCGCCATCCGCATCGCCATCTGGTGGTGTCATGGATAAATAAAATCATACTCAAAATACCAGTCGTAGACTAAAAAAATCAGTTTTTTATTGCAATAAATATTCAAAAAGGCTGATTTACCATTTGACTTTTGTTTTTCGGCTGATATATTACAAGCAAAGCTTGTATTTACCGACAACCACGATGGCAAAAAATGGAAGCATCATACAAAAAACTTTGGAAACTTTTGATAGACCGCGATATGTCAAAGACTGATTTGCGCTTGAAAGCGGGAATCAGCACCATGGCTTTGGCAAAATTGGGCAAAAACGAAAATGTCTCAATGGAAGTGTTGAAAAAGGTCTGTACGGCTCTGCAGTGCGATATCGGTGACATTATGGAGCTGATTCCGGAAAATAACACTCCGGAGGGGAACTGATTATGCAGATGTTTGATAACATAAATACGTTTGTGAAAGATGATCTCAAACAGGAAATCCGTTCCGGCAGCAAGGTTTCTATTGCGGCTGCGTGTTTTTCTATTTATGCTTATCAAGAGTTGAAAGAACAATTGTCCGAAATTTCCGAGCTGCGTTTTATTTTTACATCTCCGACTTTTACCACTGAGCGTGCGCCGAAAGAAAAACGGGAATTTTTCATTCCCCGCCAAATGCGTGAATCAACCCTCTGCGGCTCAGATTTTGAAATCAAACTCCGTAACGAACTTACC
>JAFTUS010000182.1 GCA_017466125.1 Lentisphaeria bacterium
TAACTTCTTTCATGGAAAAACCTTTCTTTAATTTAATATCTGATACCCTGCATTGGATATCGCCTGCCTGATCTGCATAAGCTGCTCCCTGTTCCTGGTCTCCATTTTAATGTGCAGAAAACAGCCGATGATGTCGGCGTGTTCACCACCCGGATCATGACGGACTTGAATGACGTTTGCTCCACAATCAGCGATGATTGAAGATACTTCCCTCAACTGTCCGGGCTTATCCAGCATGGCGATTTTCAATTCTGCAACTCTGCCGCTTGAAAGTAATCCACGGTTGATGACCCGGGAGAGGATATTGACATCAATATTTCCCCCTGAAACGACTGCACAGACTTTTTTCTCGGAGAGTTCAAGTTTCTTTGCCAATACTGCCGCTACGCCGACTGCACCGGCTCCTTCAGCAACCAGTTTTTGCTTTTCCATCAAAGTCAATATGGCACTTGCTATCTCATCATCACTTACTGTCAACATACCGTCAACATATTTACAGCACAACTCTCTGGTCAGATCTCCCGGCTTTTTAACCGCAATACCGTCAGCAAAGGTGGAAACTTTATCCAGTGTAACGCTCTGCTTTTCTGCAAAAGCCTTACACATTCCCGGCGCACCGTCAGCCTGAACACCGAAAACTTTGACATCCGGTTTCAGTTGCTTCAGGGTAAATGCCACACCGGAACACAAACCGCCGCCGCCGACTGGAACCAGTACGGTATCCACATCCTGAAACTGTTCTAATATTTCAAGTGCTATCGTTCCCTGTCCGGCAATGACATCTTCATCATCAAAAGGATGAACGAAGATACCACCGGTTTTTTTACAATATTCATCTGCCGCAAGATATGCATCATCATAAACACCGTCAACCAGATGAACTTCTGCTCCAAGTTTACGGGTTGCTTCCACTTTGGAAATGGGGGCGATGCTGGGCATAAAGATGACCGCTTTGCGGTTGAGTTTCCCAGCGGCAAGAGAGACGCCCTGCGAGTGGTTCCCGGCTGAACAGGCGATAATTTCCCGGTCATCCTGCGGTAAAGAAGCTATTTTGAAAAACGCTCCCCGCAGTTTGAAAGAGCCGGTCAGCTGTAAATTCTCCGCTTTCAAACGGAAGTCGCAATCATCAGTTAAGCCATTGCTTTCTATCATATCGGTGTAACGTGCCACACTTTTCAGCAGATGGTGCGCCCGGTAAACTTTATCCAATGTCAACATAATTTCGCCCCCTTGTCTGCGGATGATACCAGAGCGGCGTAGCGCTTGAGATAACCGGATAATTGCCGTTTGGGAGCAAAAACTTTTCTGCTCCGTCTTTCAGCAAGGGTATTTTCATCCACCAGAAGTTCCAAAGAATAGTTGGGGATATCTATTTTTATCAAATCTCCTTCTTCAACCAGAGCAATGTTACCTCCGGATATTGCCTCCGGAGAAACATGCCCTATTGCAGCTCCTCTTGTTGCCCCTGAAAATCTGCCATCGGTAATGAGTGCCACGTCAGCATCCAATCCCATCCCGGCGATGGCACTGGTAGGAGAAAGCATCTCCCTCATTCCCGGTCCACCGGCAGGACCTTCATTGCGGATGACAACACAATCTCCCTTTACGATTAAGCCGGAGAGAATCGCTTTTACCGCATCTTCTTCACACTCAAATACCCGTGCCTTTCCCGTGAATTTCAGCATTTCAGGTCTGACGGCACAACGTTTCACAATCGCCCCGTCAGGAGCAAGGTTGCCATAGAGCACCGCGAGACCACCCTCGGCTGAATATTGATGAATGACTTCCGGATCTTTGACTTCAGCATCGGCAACGACTTCGCCAAGTGTTTTACCGCAAACCGTCATTGCGTCCAGATTCAGCAGGTGGGAAACCTGATTCATTACAGCGGTTACTCCTCCGGCACGGAGAAGATCCTGCATGTGGTGTTTCCCTGCCGGAGCCAGACGGCACATATTGGGGGTTCTGGAACTGATTTTGTTTACGGTATGCAGATCAAACTCAACACCGGCTTCCGCAGCAATGGCAGGCAGATGCAGAACTGTGTTCGTAGAGCATCCCAAAGCCATATCCACAGTTAAGGCATTGTGAAATGCTTGTGCGGTCATGATATCACGGGGACGCAGATCATTTTTCAAAAGTTCCAAGACACGCATTCCCGTCTGTTTGGCAAGGTGAGTTCTTTGCGAATACACGGCAGGGATCGTGCCATTTCCCGGCAAAGCCATGCCGATCGCTTCGCAGAGGCAATTCATACTGTTGGCGGTAAACATTCCGGAACACGAACCGCATCCGGGGCAAGCTGAACACTCGATTTCAGACAATTCATCTTCACTCATTTTTCCGGCATTAACCGCTCCTACTGCCTCAAATACGGTATTGAGATCTTTACCATCCAATGAGAGCATGGGACCACCGGAAACGAAAACCGATGGCAAATTGCATCTTGCCGCCGCCATCAGCATTCCGGGGACGACTTTATCGCAGTTGGGAATGAAGACCAGCGCATCAAAGCAATGGGCTTTCACCATACATTCGATACTGTCGGCGATCAATTCCCGTGAGGCAAGACTGTAATGCATACCGTCATGCCCCATGGCAAGACCATCGCATACGGCAACTGTATTAAACTCCATTGGGGTTCCGCCTGCAGCAAGAACGCCATCTTTGACCGCACGGGCGATCTGCTGCAAGTGCATGTGTCCGGGGACGACTTCATTGAAACTGTTGACCACGCCCACCAGAGGACGGCTCATCTGCTCCGGAGTATATCCCAGCGCACCCAATAAGGCACGCTGGGGAGCGGCAGATACTCCTGTTGTCAGTTTATCGCTGTTCATCATTTGTTCCAATTCATTTTTGCCCGCAGTTCAGCGCCTACAGTTTCCAGCTGATGAGTTTTGGCAGCTTCACGCTGTTTGGAGAAAAGCGGTCTGCCATCGGCATTTTCTTTCAGCCATTTGCGGGCGAAAGTTCCATCCTGGATTTCGGAAAGCACCTTTTTCATTTCCGCTTTGGTGGCATCGGTGATCAGACGGTGTCCGGTATTGTAGTCACCGTATTCGGCGGTATCGCTGATACTGTAACGCATAAAGGAAAATCCGCCTTTGACCACCAGATCGATGATGAGTTTCATTTCGTGGATGCACTCGAAGTAGGCACTTTCCGGTTTATAACCGGCTTCGACCAGAGTTTCAAAACCGGCCTGCATCAAAGCGGTGACACCGCCGCACAGAACCGCCTGTTCACCGAAAAGGTCAGTTTCAGTTTCCTCTTTGAAGGTGGTTTCCAAAATTCCGGCACGGCCAGCTCCGAGACCAGCGGCGTAAGCCAGAGCCAGTTCCATGGCGTTTCCGGTCGCATTTTGCTGGACTGCGACCAGACAGGGAACGCCTTTGCCCTCGACGAATTGACTTCTCACAGTGTGTCCGGGGCCTTTGGGCGCGATCATCACCACATTGACGAACTCCGGCGGCACGATCTCTTTATAGTGGATATTGAAACCGTGGGCGAAACTCAGAGTCATTCCGGGGTGCAAATTATCTTTTACGCCGTTTTCATAGATGGAACGCATCTTTTCATCATTGACCAGCATCATCACCCAATCGGCTTTTTTGACCGCATCGGGAGTGTTGAGAACTTCAAAACCGTCGGCTTTGGCAACGGCGGCACTTTTGGAGTTTTCGTAAAGTCCGACCACCACGTTCACTCCGCTGTCGCGCAGATTCTGGGCGTGGGCGTGTCCCTGGCTGCCGTAACCGATCACGGCGACGGTCAGATTTTTGAGAAGTTCGAGGTTGCAATTTTCGTTGTAGTACATTTTGCTCATTTTCTTTTTTTTCCTTATATTAGAGCGTTGAGTTGTTCAGGAGAACAACGGTTTTAACATCAAAAAGTTTTCGTAATTGCCGGGTCATCTGCTGTTGAATGGCACTGTCGCCGCAGGAGACGATCCGCATAACTGACAATGTGGGGTCACGGGTCTCATGAACGGTCAGACTGTCGATATTGTACTTGCGTTTGGCATAAAGTCCGGTTATCCGGTTGAGTACACCGCAGTGATTTGCCACGGTAAGTTCCACTATAAAGCGTTCCATTTTTCAATTCCTTTGGGTTATAAGGTCACTGACACTGCCGCCGGGAGGGATCATCGGCAGTACAAATTCATCCATATCCAGTTGGCAATCAAGTACCAGCGGAGTATCAGCAGGCGGATTAAATAAAGCGCGCTCCAATTCAAACAGTCTGGTAATTTTTTTACCCTTTGCGCCGAATGCCCTTGCCAGAGCGGCGAAATCGGTTTTCCGGTTCAACGTAGTGTGCGAATAGTGTTTGTCATAAAACATCGTCTGCCACTGCCGTACCATACCCAATACTCCGTTGTTGAAAATCACGATCGTAAGCGGCAAATTTTGCGATACCGCTGTGGCAAGTTCCTGCAGACACATTCCGAAACTGCCGTCACCGGTGAAAAGTACCGTCGGTTTGCGGTCATTGGCGATACATCCGCCGATCGCCGCGCCCAGACCGAACCCCATCGTACCCAATCCGCCGGAAGTCAACAGCGTGCGGGGCGTTTGAAAAGGAAAATATTGCATCGTCCACATCTGATGCTGTCCCACATCAGTAGCGATCACCGTATCCGGAGTACAGTATGAAGCGACTGTTTTCAGCAAATTAACAGGATTAAGCTGATCGCTAACCGGATGAAAATCCAGCTTTTTCGCTTTGGCACACGCTTTTTCCCATTCCGGATGGGCAATCCGGGGCAATTTCTGCAGAAGTTGTTGTAACACCGCTTTTACCTCCCCGCACAACTCCACATCAGCGGCGGTATTTTTGTTGATTTCGGCATGGTCGATATCGACATGGATGATCTTTTTGCCCTCTTTATATTTTGCCGTATTACCGGTGGCGCGGTCAGAAAAACGGACTCCCAGAGCGATTATAAGATCACACTCTGTGAACATTTTAGCGGAACTTGCGGTGCCGTGCATACCGCACATCCCCAGATTCAGCGGTTCATTTGCCGGCAGCGCAGTCAGCCCCATCATACTGAAGGTCACCGGAGAAGAAATACGCTTTGCCAGAGCCAGAAGCTCGTCACTTGCCCCGGAAGAAACCACTCCGCCGCCGGAGTAGATCAACGGGCGTTCAGCAGATTCAATCAGACGGAGCGTTTCACTTAAATCCACTTCCGGCAGGGAGTTGAAAAACAGTTCCTGCGAAGTGTATTCGCTTTCATCACACATATCGGTCTGGATGCTTTTAGGAATATCCACCAACACCGGACCGGGACGGCCGGATGAGGCGATTTGGAATGCGGCATCCAGTATGCCATTTAAATCTTTTATATCGCTGACGGCGAAGTTGTGCTTGACGATCTCCTGAGTTATGCCGGTGATGTCAACTTCCTGAAAACTGTCTTTTCCCAGAAGCGGCACAGCCACGTTTCCGGTGATGGCAACGAGAGGCACGCTGTCAAGGTAAGCATTGGCGATGCCGGTCACCAGATTGGTTGCTCCGGGGCCGCTGGTGGCAATGACCACGCCGGGACGGCCTGTAACCCTGGCGAAACCGTCTGCCGCGTGAGCCGCATTCTGCTCATGGGCGCACAAAACATGGTTGATACGGTGGGTATTTTTGTAAAGTTCATCGTAGATGGGCAGAACTGCTCCGCCGGGATAACCGAACACGGTGTCCGCACCATTGCGGCATAATGCCTCGATTACGATTGCTGCTCCTGATTTTTTCATTTTTTATCTGCTTTCATTTGGAAATATGGTTGAAATTAAAAAACCCTGCCGGAAATTTTTTCTTCCGGCAGGGTTTTATCTACTTGCGTTGTTTGATCCTATACCATGCCGGGGGGCGTAATAATAATTACGCTGATAATAATGGCAATAATAATGACGGCGGCAACGGATACGACAACAGAACCGGCGACAGAATGTGCCGGGATGCAGCCAAAACTGTTTTCAAACTTCATCGTATTCATTTTTTATTCCTGTCAAACCAATGATAAAAAAGAAAAACCTCTCTGCCGCTGGTCACCGCAGAGAGGTTTGAACTTTTATATTCCATCGTTTCTCTCAACAATAACCAGCCGTACCGACGCCGATAATTACGACGACGGCAATAATAATAACGCTGATAATGTTGTTGAAAAACTGTCTCATCTGATCCTCATTTCGTTTGAGATTTCCCTAATATACCATCTTTTTTTCATTATTTCAAGGGGAGAAGAGAAAAAAATAATATTTTTTTGATTTTGAGCTTGCCTTGGATATAAGTGTATGCTATATTATCTCCATTGATGCAGGACGTGCGAGAAAAATCTATGAAATTTTTTAACAACAACTTCTATTATTTTTATAGCTGCTTTGCTTATTATTTCAATAAGCGGGGCGGAGTAGTTGTTGCTGTCTAAAAAATAGTTCTGACATATACAGTATAGCTTTCCTAAACCCCGCTGAGATTAATCCCGGCGGGGTTCTTTTTTTTCAATAAATCAAAACGAAGAGGTGCAAAATGATAATCATTCTCAAAGAGAATACCACAGAACAAGAAATCAAAAAACTAACTGATTTTGTCAAATCGCACGGTCTCACCCCACATATTTCGGAAGGTGTGCATCAAACCATTATGGGATTGGTTGGTGATACCTCTCAGATTGATATTGAAAGCATTTCTCAGTTGAAAAATGTTGAAGCGGTTAGACGAATTCAGGAACCATTCAAGAACGCTAATAGAAAATTCCATCCATTGGATACAGTGATTAAAGTCGGGAACGCCACTATCGGCGGCGGTTCTCTGACCCTTATTGCCGGTCCCTGTTCCGTTGAAAGCGAAGAGCAGATCATTTCCGTCGCCCGCGATGTGAAAAAATCCGGTGTACAGATCCTGCGGGGCGGTGCCTTCAAACCGAGAACTTCCCCCTACGCGTTTCAGGGATTGCGCGAAGAAGGTATCAAACTTCTGCTTGAAGCAAAAAAAGATACAGGTCTGCCCGTTGTTACTGAAATCATGGATCTTTCTCAGCTTGATCTCTTTGCGGATGTTGACATCATTCAGGTCGGCACCAGAAATATGCAGAACTTCGAATTGCTCAAACAGCTGGGACACTCCGGAAAGCCGGTTCTGCTTAAACGCGGACTTTCCAACACCTATCAGGAACTTCTGATGAGTGCGGAATACGTTATGGCATTCGGTAACGAACAGGTTATTCTCTGTGAACGCGGGGTGAGGACTTTTGAAACCTATACACGAAATACGCTTGATATATCCGCAGTTCCCGCTCTGAAAAAACTTTCTCATCTTCCTGTCATCATCGACCCCAGCCACGCTGCCGGTATCGCTGAATTTGTTCCGTCCCTTTCCATGGCGGCGGTCGCTGCCGGAGCTGACGGTTTGATCATAGAAGTCCACAACGATCCGGCAAAAGCAAAATGCGACGGCGCCCAGAGTCTGATCCCGGGAGATTTTGATAAACTGGCCAAAAAACTCCGCATCTTGAAAAATGCGATCCAAGAGGCGTAAAAGGAGAGTACTGTCATGTTTTGGGAAATATCACCTTGCCAGCAGCTGTCTGGACGTATTGCCGTTCCGGGTTCCAAAAGTCATACCATCCGTGCCGTCATTGCGGCATTGCTTGCGGAAGGAACTTCTGAAATCCATGCACCGCTTTATTCCGCCGACACAAAAAGTGCTTTGAATGCCGCAAAAGCGCTGGGAGCGGAAATCTGCGAAACGCCCTCCGTATGGAAAATAACCGGATGTGGGAAAAACTTTTCTCCGGCTGCTGAAACGATCGATCTCGGTAATTCCGGAACGACCATGCGGATCATTACCGCCGTTTCTGCCCTCGGCAAAAGCAGGATCTCTTTTGACGGAGATGCTTCTCTGCGGACAAGGATCATGGCGGGAGAACTTGAAGCGTTAAGCTCTCTTGGTGTCATCTGCACAAGTACAAACGGTTTTGCGCCGCTGGCTGTTCAAGGTCCTTTACAGGGGGGGGAAGCAAAGGTGGACGGAACGACCAGTCAATATCTGACGGCTTTGCTTATGGCGCTGGTTATGGCAGAAAAAGATTCTTTTCTGACTCTGGATTTTCTCAATGAAGCAGATTATGTCCGTATCACGCTTGACTGGCTGAAACGGTGCGGGATCGAAGTCAGATACTCCGATGATCTTCTGCGTTTTGAGATCCCCGGCAATCAGCATTACAAACCTTTTTCACGGGTGATCCCCGCTGACTTTTCCACTGCGGCTTTTCCTCTGGGCGCAGGAGTTGTTGCCGGAAAAGAAATACGCATTGCCAATCTGGATTTCGATGATCTTCAGGGCGATAAAAAAGTTTTTGATTTTGTCCGTCAAATGAACGGCGATATCAGTTTTGAAAAAGACGAAGTCGTCGTCCGCAAATCCGCACTTACCGGAGGCGTGTTTGATCTGAATGCAACACCGGATGCTCTGCCACTTATGGCAGTTCTCGGGTGTTACGCTCAAGGAGAAACCCGTTTGGTGAATGTTCCGCAGGCGCGCTTGAAAGAGTGCGACCGTATCGCCTGCATGACAAGAGAATTGCGGAAAATGGGTGCTGATATTGAAGAACTTGAAGACGGTATGGTCATTTGCGGCGGCAAAACTTTACACGGTACTCAGACTGACAGTTACGGCGATCACCGTATTGCAATGGCATTGACCGTTGCGGCTCTGGGAGCGACCGGAAAAACGCTTATCAAAAACGGAGAATGCTGTCAGGTCACTTATCCGGCTTTTGCAGATGATTTTTCAAGGCTGGGTGTTTCCATTAAAGAAAGTACAGAAAAATGAATCGCACTGAAAAAGTAACTGTTGAACTCGGAGAACGCAGTTACGATATTATTTTTGATTCCGTTGAAAGCGATGCAGTTATTTCCGCTTTTGCCGCTTTGCCGCAAAAAAGCGTCCTTATTTCAGCAGACAGCAATACCGCGCAGTACCTGGATAAAGTGACCGCCTCATTGCAGGCCGCCGGAAAAACGGTTTATTCCCGGATATTCCCAGCCGGAGAATCCTCAAAAAATATTGACAACGCAATGGAACTCTGCGCTTATGCCGCAGAATTGAAATTGGGACGCAATACCCTCTTTGCCGCTCTGGGCGGCGGTGTGACCGGAGATTTGACCGGTTTTGCCGCCTCTGTTTATATGCGCGGAGTGGATTTTATCCAGATCCCGACTTCTCTTCTTGCGATGGTCGATTCTTCTGTCGGCGGCAAAACGGCTGTTGACACTCCCCATGGAAAAAATCTTGTCGGCGCTTTTCATCAGCCCAGACTGGTTGTTATAGACTGTTCGCTGTTGAAAACGCTTGCGCCCCGTGAAATTGCCGGCGGCATGGCGGAGATCGTCAAAACGGCAATGATCCTTGACCGTGATTTTGCTCAAAAATTGCAATCTCTTTCTTTTGAACAGATCACAGCTGATTTACAAAGTGTCCGTTTTGCCATTAAACGTTCATGTGAAATCAAAGCCGCTGTTGTTTCTGCGGACGAAAAAGAAAGCGGAGATTCGGGAAGAGTCTTTTTAAATTACGGACACACTTTCGGTCATGCGTTGGAGCATTTGAGTTCTTTTGCTCTCTCTCACGGCGAAGCTGTATCTCTCGGAATGGATATTGCCGTTTTTATCGCTCAAAATCTTGGTTTGTGCAAAGCGGATGTCATGCCGTTTCAGCATAAACTTTTGATGAAATTCAATATCGCGCCTGAAAGTTTTTCTGCGTCATCGGTCAAAAAAGATACGGCAAAAATCATTTCCCTGATGAAAGGTGACAAGAAAAACGGTGACGGCAGATTCCGGGCGGTTCTGCCGCTGGAAACAGGTAAAGTTCAAACCGTTGACCTTGATCCGGAAAAAACAGCCGAACTGTTGGAACAATATTTTAAATTCCGTTTTTCCGATGCGGCTCCTGCGGCAGATGATCGTCCTGAAGTTGCCATCATCGGTTTGGGATTGCTCGGTTCATCTCTTGCTTTGAGCCTCGACCACAATAAATATATGGTATCCGTGTGGAACCGGAATCCGGAAGCCTGTCATGTTATGGTCAAGAGTTTTGCCGCTGAAAAAATTTATGCTTCTCCGGAAGAAGCGGTTGCCGGCGGTGATATCGTCATTCTCTGTCTGCCGATTCCGGTGACGATGGAATTTATCCGTAAATATCACAAGTTCCAGAAAACCGGAGCGGTGATGACCGATATTTCCAGCGTTAAAGGCTGCATTATGAAGTGTGCTGCAGAGTATCCTGAATTAAACTTTATCGGCAGTCATCCCATGGCTGGAACTGAAAAAAGTTCCTGGCGTTCTGCGGTTAAAGGGCTGTATAAAAATGCGGATATCCTGATCGTACCGGGAAAATATTCCTCCGCAGACGGGATGGAAACCGTTAAAAAGTTCTGGAAAAGTCTGAATGCTCATATCAAAGAAATCGATTGCGATGCTCACGATGCTCTTGTTGCCAATTCCAGTCACATGCTGCACATTATTGCTTCAGCACTGACCCGCAGTATCCTTGACCGCAGCGATGCTGTTGAACAGCGCCGGTATTATTCCGGCTGTGCCACAGGGTTCAGGGATACCAGCCGTATCGCCTCAAGTTCGCCTGTCATGTGGAAAGAAATCTGCATGGCAAATTCCGGAGCGATCCTGTCTGCACTGGATGATTTTCAGGACTGCCTGACTGAAATAAAAGAAACTCTTGTTCAGGGGGACGGTGATAAATTTGCCGGACTTTTTTCTCTGGGACGGGATTTGCGTGATTCCTGGCTCTGTTACAAAAACAGTCACGTTCTGCCGCAGAACATTGTTCTCTGCGGAATCAAACATTGCGGTAAAACGACTGTCGGAAAAGAAATCGCTGCTGTCCTTGATTTGAAATTTGCAGACAGCGACGATCTTATTGTTGAAGCAGACGGCGGCAAGCGCAGTGTCAGAGAAATCTTCTCTGCTGAAGGAGAGGACTTTTTCCGCAAACTTGAGGCTGAAGTTTTAAGCCGGCTTGCCAATTCAGGAGAGCGGATGATCATTGCTCTCGGCGGCGGTGCTTTGAGCAATCCCTTTGTGGATGATAACATCAAAAAACAGCTCGGTTTCAAAGTCTGGCTGGATACGGATGAAAAGATTGCCTTTAACAGAATAATGGAAGAGGGACTTCCGCCGTTTCTTCAGGACGCGGAAGATCCGGAACTTGCTTTCAGAGAAATATGCACAGCCCGTAAAGCGGTATTGGCAGCTCAATGCGATGTCCGCTGCGTGCCTGCGGCATCTCCGCACAATACGGCGCTGCATATTCTTTCTCTTTTCAAGGATAAATGGCTTTAAAAAAGAAGAGATTGGGTACGATGAATAATTCTTTCGGTTCTGTTTTTTCTGTAACAACTTTCGGTGAATCTCACGGCGCTGCTCTCGGAGTCATCATTGACGGTGTTCCTGCGGGTATCCCGATCGATCCTGATTTTATCCAGCAGGAACTTGACCGGCGCAAACCTGGACAATCTGCTGTTAGTACGGCAAGAAAGGAAAGCGATACAGGCGAAATACTTTCAGGCATATTTCAGGGCGTTTCGACCGGAACGCCGATCGCGATCCTGCTGCGGAATTCTGATCATCACTCTGCTGATTACGCCGCTATTGCAGAAATCTTCCGTCCGGGACATGCTGATTATACTTTCTATAAAAAATACGGTATCCGTGATTATCGCGGAGGCGGAAGATCTTCGGGCAGGGAAACGGCGGCACGGGTGGCTGCCGGAGCTGTTGCGAAACTTCTGCTGAAAGAGTATGGTATCACAGTACGGGCATGTACCTGTCAAATCGGCACAGTCAAAGCTCAAATGCCTTATAATTGGGATGAAGTCGAAAAGAATATCGTCCGTACAGCCGATGCCGGAGCCTCAGAAAAAATGGTTCAGGTTGTAAAAGATGCTCAGGCAGAAAAAGACAGTATCGGCGGCGCTGTTTACGGCGAAATCATCGGCTTGCCCGCAGGACTCGGAGAACCGGTGTTTGATAAGTTTGATGCTCTCCTGGCACATGCTTTCATGTCCATCGGCGGCGTGAAAGGTGTTGAGATCGGAGATGGTTTCGATGTGATTGAAAAACGCGGATCAGAAAACAACGATCCTATGGATAAAAACGGTTTTCAAAGCAATCATTCAGGAGGAGTTCTCGGAGGCATATCCAATGGCAATACCGTTACTTTCCGTCTGGCGGTAAAACCCACTCCGTCGATCGCGGCGGTTCAGAAAACGGTCAATGTTCACGGTGACGAAATGGATGTTGAAATTGCCGGACGGCATGATCCCTGTCTTGTTCCCCGCATCGTTCCTGTGGTTGAAGCCATGGCGGCGATCACTGCAGCTGATTTGCTTTTGCGCAACCGTTCTGCAAAGAAATAATCTGACTTGAGAATTGAATTAAAATGAAATACATACGACTTCTAAACGGCTTCTCACTTACGCCAACGGGATTCTTAACACGGAAATGGATGCCTTAACAACGGGTATGATTACAAAGGGATACAGAAGTGGGATACGAGCAAAGGGCCGTAAAAAGGGAGAACCTTATTATATTCTTATCAAAACACTTCATCCGCAAATTGCTTCTCAAGATCGTTCTCATACTGAATATCATGAAGGAACAAACATAAAACGGGCAACTTACACTTACAAAAACGGTAAAATGAACGGTATTTATCGGGAGTATGACCGACAAGGGCGTCAGATTATGGAAGTTCCCGTTCAAAATGATAACGTCAACGGTGAAGGATGGGTTATGGAAAACGGAAAAAAAGTTCTAAAAACATTTTTCGGTAAAGCGCTTTTAAGAAATAGATAACAATAATTCAACACCACGAACTTGCCAGAGCCATCGGCAAAGACGATGCCTATGTATCGAGGATCATCCGGTTTACGCTGCTTGCTCCGGATATCATCCATGCAGTCCTTGCCGGAAAAATAAACAAGAGCATCAGCACAGAAAACTTAAACAGGCATTACCTCCTATGTGGGAGGATCAGAAAAAGATGTTTGATATAGAGTGACAGTTTTTCCTTTTGGGTGGTGTATTCACTTTCATCACACATTTCGGTCTGGATACTTTTAGGTATATCCACCAGCACCGGATCGGGTCTGCCGGAAGAGGCGAACTTGAATGCGGCATCCAGTATGCCATTCAAATCTTTCACATCGCTGACCGCAAAGTTGTGTTTGACGATCTCCTGCGTTATTCCGGTGATATCCACTTCCTGAAAACTGTCTTTCCCCAACAGCGGAACAGCCACATTGCCGGTAATGGCAACCAATGGGATGCTATCCAGATAAGCATTGGCAATACCAGTGACCAGATTGGTTGCCCCCGGCCCGCTGATGGCGATAACGACCCCGGCCTTACCGGAAACTCTGGCAAAACCATCGGCGGCATGAGCCGCATTCTGCTCATGGGTACACAAGACATGGTTTATACGGCAGGCATTTTGGTACAATTCATCATAGATAGGCAGAACTGCTCCGCCGGGATAACCGAAAACGGTTTCAACACCATTACGGCATAATGCCTCGATTACGATTGCTGCTCCTGATTTTTTCATTTGTATTACCTGTGATTGAAATTAAAAAGCCCTGCCGGAAATTTTTTCTTCCGGCAGGGCTTGAACTTTACTTGCTTGATTCTATACCGTGCCGGGCGGCGTAATAATGATCACGCTGATAATAATAATGGCAATAATAATGACAGCGGCAACGGATACGACAACAGAACCGGCGACAGAATGTGCCGGGATAAAGTTGAGATCGTTGTTAAAAAGTGTCGTATTCATTTTTCTGTTTCCTGTTCCCGCTATACCAAATCGAATCATAAAAAAAAACTCCCGCCGGCTGATCACCGGTGAGAGGTCAAACTGTCTTATTCCAAGTTCCGCTCAACAACAGCAATCAGCCGTACCGCAGCCGATAATTACGACTGCAGCAATAATAATAATGCTGTTGATGTTGTTGAAAACTGTATTCATTTTTTCCTCGTCTTATCTCAAAACCCTTTCTAATATACCACATTTTTTTCACTGTCAAGTGCCAAAAAATAAAAAATCAAAAAATTTTTCTCCCCCTTGACTTGGATAAAAAACAGTGCTATATTAGGAAATACACATAGAAAAAGGTGTAAAAAAACAGAAATGAAAAAACAGATCAGCAACCTTATTACGCTCAACATTCTTCTGCTTCTGCCGGAGAGTGCTGTTCCGTCGTGCGGTTGATATGATCAATAGCAAGCCGATCCCGGGACAGCAGA
>JAFTUS010000183.1 GCA_017466125.1 Lentisphaeria bacterium
TCTGCTTTCCCGGGTCAGCAAGCTCACCATCCGTGCCACCGGCGGCGAAATCCCCGCCCCCGGAGAATTGAATGACGATGATGCCGAACTTGCCGGTGCCGTCAACAACGCCATTGCCGCTATGGAAAGCTGTCTGGCTTCCTATAAGCTGGATCAGGGTATCGATGCGGCGATGAATGCCGTCCGGGCGGGCAACCGTTATCTGGAAAAATGTGCGCCGTGGACTCTGGCGAAAAATGGAGATACCGCCAGACTTCACACGGTTCTTCACAACGCCGCAGAAGCTCTCTGCAAAGTGGCGGTGCTGCTGGCTCCGGTGATGCCGGAAAAAATGTCCGAATTGCTCGCGGTCATCGGTGCCGATAAAGCCAATATTTCCGGTATCGCCGATCTGGCTTCTTTGAAATCGGTCGCCGGTCTGGTGATGAAAGAGACCGCTCCGCTTTTCCCGCGGATCATCGTGGAAGAAGATGCCGCCGCCAAAGCTGCTCCTGCTCCCAAAGCGGAGAAAAAAGCCAAAGCGGAAAAAACCGCTCCGGCAAAAAGTGAAGAAGCGGTCAATGTGGTTGTGACGATCGATGAATTTTTCAAAACCCAGCTCAAAACTGCCAAAGTCCTTACGGCGGAAAAGGTGGAAGGGGCGGATAAACTCCTGAAACTTTCCATCGAAGTCGGTTCGGAAACCCGGCAGCTGGTCGCCGGAGTGGCGCAATTCTACACTCCGGAAGAGATCGTGGGCAAGACCATCGTCATTGTCGCCAATCTCAAACCTGCCAAAATCCGGGGCATCGAATCGCAGGGAATGCTGCTTGCCGCCAAAAACGGCGACACGCTCAAACTCGTCACCATCGATGGTGACATGCCTTCGGGTATTTCCATCGGCTGAAAAAATCTGAAGCAAAAAGGGGCTGTTGCAAAACCGGCAGCTCTTTTTCTTTGCAGGGGGCTTCCGCCGCCCCCTGCACCCCTGTTGATATGCACCCAAAAAGTTGGACACAGCTAAAGGAGTGCATATTTTATGGAAAAAGAAACAGCAAATCCCCAAGAGTACAGTGCAAATTTTAAATTACGAGTTATATTAGATGTGTTAAATAACGGTTTGAGTATTCATGAAGCCGTTAGAAAATACTGGGATGTAACTTCTCATGTAGACATAGATCGTTATCGCAAGACAGTACGCACTTGGAGACGCCTCTATGAGCAGAAAGGAGCAAATGTTTTTATGAAAGACTCCACGCCTCGAAAAAAAGCTTCACAATCGAATGTTCCTGAACTCACTCCTAGCACCAAGTCATCAGAATATGATCTGGCAGCACTTCTTGCAGAAAATGAGTATCTGCGTATGGAGAACATGTACTTAAAAAAATTGAGAGCCTTGATTCTGAAGGAAGAGCAAGAAAAACGTGCCAGGCGGAAATCATCACAGAATTAAGGCAATACTTTCCTTTGGACAAATTGCTTGCTCTTGGCAAGATGTCCCGCAGTACATATTATTATCAGGTCAAGCGTTTGTCGCGCCCTGACAAGTATAATAATATCAAGAATTTAATAAAAACAATATTTGAATATCATAAAGGTCGTTACGGTTATCGCAGAATACAAGTTGAACTGCAGCAGCATGGTTGTAATATCAACCACAAAACAATTCAAAGACTGATGCAAGAACTTTCTTTATATGGTAAATGTAAAAAGAATAAATACAAGTCGTACAAAGGTAATGTCGGAAAGATTGCACCGAATATCTTGAATCGGCAATTCAAATCAGATAAGCCATATGAAAAGTTGGTAACGGATGTTACTGAATTTAAGGTTTGTAACGAAAAAGTTTATTTGTCACCGGTAATGGATTTGTTTAATCGTGAAATAGTGGCTCATTCAATCAGCCGCAGTCCTTCGTTTGTACAAACGAGAGATATGTTGAGCCGATTGTTTGCCAAATTACCACCGACAGCCAGCCCGCTGCTGCATTCGGATCAAGGATGGCAATATCAAATGAAAGAGTATCAAACTATGCTGAAAGAACACAATATTACTCAAAGTATGTCTCGAAAAGGTAATTGTCTGGATAACAGTGTTATGGAAAACTTCTTCGGAAGATTAAAAACAGAGATGTTTTTCGGCGAAACATTCTCTTCTGTGGAAGATTTCCAACAAAAACTTGAAGAATATATTTGCTATTTCAACAATGGAAGAGTATCTTTAAGGCTAAACGGAATGAGCCCGGTTGAATTCCGAGCCCATTCCATGTAATTAATCCGTCCAATTTTTTGGGGTCACATCACAGGGGTGCAGGGGGCGGCGTTAGCCCCCTGCAAAGAAAAAGAGCTGTCGGTTTTACAACAGCCCTCTTGCAGTATGTTTATCTGGAGTATATTTCATCGATCAACGCAGGGTCTTTGCCGATCATTTCCATATATCTGGCAAGCAGTCTGCGGGATGAACCCCATTCGGTATTGGGACTTAAACAGGTGAAGAAATCATAAGTTATAACTCTTTCCACCAGCGGTGAGGCTTCGGTCAACTTCATATAGAGCGAACGGTAATCGCCCTGCCGGAAAACCCCTTTGGGTTCGCCGTGACCGGGGAAGGGCCGCTGAAATGGTTCAATATTGCTCCACATCTCAATGCCGCACTTTTTGAAAAGATCGCCGACAGCTTTGTACCATTTGGCTAACCCGTTGTCCTGAATTTCTCCCTGAAAACATGCCGGAACAGCGATACCATCCTGCAAAGCGCAGTAATCGAGCATCCCGGCGACATCTTCAAAGAAGTAACGCCCGTAAATATCCACCCATTCATCCACGGTGTAACGGCGGGACATATTGCCGGTAAGTGCGCTGAATCCGGGGGACATAAAGGTTTTCTTTTCCGGGAAATTCTTTCTGAAGTAGATCAGTTCTTCCCGGCATATATCCAGAAAATTGAAGTGCCACGGCAACGCTTCCAAAGTGACATACAAGCCGTGCAGACACTTGAAATTTGCATATTTGGCAACCGTCCGGTCATAGTAACGTTTGGTATCATCGATCTCTTTTTTCCAGTCGCCCAGATGGAGATTGGTGATATTCTGCGGGCCGCCGAGGAAGAGTTTCATATTGTGCTTTTCAGCGAGGCGGAAGACCATATCCAGCAGGTTTTCATCTTCCGGCCAGGTGGTGGAGCGGGGGTCTTCGGCGGAAATGCGGAAACCGTCTCTTTCACATTCGGTGCGGATCACAAAGAGGTGGTCGATTCCGAGAGCATCCAGCATATTGAAATCCTCTTCCCACTCTTTCA
>JAFTUS010000184.1 GCA_017466125.1 Lentisphaeria bacterium
GATCTGAAGAAATTTTCAACGAATACTTCAATCACTTGCAAAATCGGCGAAACCATTGCTGTCGGTGGTCTGAAAGAATTTTTGCAGATGAATACAACTTCCGAGTCCATTCCGTATTTGCGTAATGTTCCCGGTTTGAAATGGTTGATCTCTCAGGATTCTGACAATTTCAATGAAACTGAAATTCTGACTCTGGTTTGTGTTCGCAGAATGGCCAAGGCATCCGCTATTGACCCTGTTGCTGTCGAACTGGATAAAATGAAAAAAGCAGAAGACAAGCAGATCAAAGATCGCGAAGCCGATAAACATAAGAACGACGGCAAATGGTATGAATTCTGGAGATGGTAATTTAACCATTTGCAAATAAGGAGTTTCTTATGTATCTCATCATCAAAGGCAGAAGCGAAAGTTTCAGAAGTGTTTCTCTTGACGGAGAAAAATCAAGTTGGTTGATCGGCAGAGATCCCAATTGCGATATCGTATTAAAAGCCAGCCAGATTTCGCGGCGTCATGCTATGATTTCGTTGGAGGATGGCGAGTTTTTTATTGAGGATTGCAATAGTTCTCTTGGCGTTTTTGTCAACGAAAGTAAAATAACCGAAAAGACAAAAATTGCTGTCGGCAACCTCATCCGTCTTTGTTCCTATGAACTTTTGCTCTCCTTTGAGGATGTGGAAGAGGAAGAATTCCCGGATGAATCTGAACAAACAGTAATGATTTCTGACATTCAGAAATTCCGGGGAGCTTTCTTTAATCAGGGGCGTTTCCAAAGTGAGTACAAATCAGTCAATCTTTTGTATACAGATGAGATGATGAAGCTGAAAAAACGTATTCACGAAAAGATTTTAAGCGAGATGAACCTGCCTGCAATCCATGTGCGGGATTTGGCTAAAGCTGAAACCAGAGTACGCTTGGATCGTGTTCTTACGCGGGTAATGCGTGAATTCTGGCATGAAATTCCCCGCAATATTTCCCCGGAAATTTTCAAGGAGGGAATTGTTGATGAATTGATCAACTATGGACCGATTTCTCCTTTACTCCGGGCAGATGATATTACAGAAGTAATGATTAATGGTCCTGATTTGATTTTTGTTGAGCATGAAGGTAAACTATTTGAAACAGGGATTCGTTTCTTTAATGATCAACATCTTTTATCAGTCATCCAACGAATTGTTGAACCTCTGGGTAGACATATTGATGAAGCCAGTCCCATGGTGGACGCCCGTTTACCCGATGGTTCCCGAGTGAATGCGATCATACCTCCATTGGCTATTGATGGTGCGTTGGTCACGATCCGGAAGTTTGCCAAAAACAAATTGACAACAGAGGATCTTATTGATTATGGTTCTTTAACTGATGAAATGGCCCAATTTTTGTCATTTGCAGTAAAATATAAGCAGAATATCATTATTTCCGGTGGTACAGGTTCCGGAAAAACAACTTTGTTGAATGTATTAAGCCAGTTCATTCCTTTGGATGAACGTCTGGTGACGATTGAAGACTCTGCCGAATTGAAACTGACTCACCGGAATCTTGCCCGGCTTGAGTCCAGAACAGCCAACATTGAAGGGAAAGGTAAGGTTTCTATCAGAGACCTTCTGGTTAATGCTTTGCGTATGAGACCGGACCGGATCATTATCGGAGAATGTCGTTCCGGTGAAGCTCTTGATATGTTGCAGGCAATGAATACAGGACACGATGGAGCCTTAACAACGGTACACGCAAACAGCCCCCGTGACTCTTTGAGCCGTTTGGAGAATATGGTTCTTATGGCAGGTGTTGAATTACCTGTCTCCTCTATAAGGGAACAGGTTGCTTCTGCCATCAACTTTGTTGTGCAACAAAGCCGCTTGGGCGATGGCTCAAGAAAAATTACACAAGTTACTGAAATCACAGGACGGGAAGGCAATACCATCCTGATGCAGGATATCTTTGTCTGGAAGCAGGAAGGTGTTGATGAGAACGGAAAATTTTATGGACATTTTGAAGCAACAGGGCACATCCCCAAATTTGTTTCTGCATTGCGGGAACGGGGTGTCCTTGATATAGATATGAGCCTCTTTGCCAAAGGAGAAAAAATATGACAAATCAATATTTTGTTTTAGGAATTGTTTTCTTTGCTGCTTTTATCGGAGCATTGGTGTTGATACCATTGTTTTCTGCACATTCTTCTTATTTGGCTACCTTAAACAATTCTTCTTATGACGAAAAACAAATTCTGATTCGAAAACGTAATATTCAAGCCGGATTTTCTCTTGGTATTTGTATTTTTGCTCTGATTGTTGCTGCCGGCTGGTGTATGGATTTTTCCTGGTATATATATTTACCGGTCGCATTGTTGCTCTGTGCAGCAGTATACAGGCTTCCCGCAATAATCAACAAGAAAATAGCGGTAAAAGGCTTAAGGGATTTTGATGACGGTATGCTTGATTTTACTGTTTTGATCCTGAACAGTTTGAAAGCAGGTTTATCTCTGACAGGAGCGATTGAAGCTGCTCTTGAAAATACTTCCGGAGCTATCTATGACGAATTTTCTCTTATGTTGAAAGAACATCGTTTGGGATTGGAGTTACCGATCGCTATCAACAATATGACTCAACGCAATGACAGTGAAAATTTGCAGTTGTTTGCTCTTACGATTTCAGTATGTATGAAGACCGGTGGCAGTATGGTTGATGTACTTGAACATGTTGTTGCAACAATTCGTCAACGCGGAGAATTTCAAGATAAGGTCAAAACGATGGTTGCTCAATCAAAATTTGAAGCATTGGCAATTTCTCTTTCTCCATTGGCAGCCCTGTTGATTCTTTATGCTGTCAAGCCTGATTTCGTATATCCAATGCTTGTTCACCCGATAGGATGGTGTGCAATGGCATTTGTTTGTTTTTGGGAAATTATCGGTTTTATCATTATCAAACGGGTTGTAACCGTCAAATTCTAACGGAGATAAATATGACTACGGAATACTTGATTACATACGCTTTGATATTTGGAGCAGTATTCAGCCTGATAATTTTTGTCAGTACATTGAGTAAAAACAGAAACTTATCTCAATACAAGAATCTGCCGATTTACTTTTATATGTTTCAGGGAGCTATCACCTTTTTTTCTTTGGAAATTGGTTCCATGCTGGTAAAAAGTTCTTCGAAAAATAAATTGAAAATGGAAAAGATGCTCCGCCAATCAGCTCTTTCACTTCAAGTTCAGGATGTTTATGGAGCTGCAATCGTATTAGCTCTTATTTTTGGCATCATTGGCGGTATAGTGTTGTTTATGTTGAAAATGGCATTGCCAGTAAAACTTCTGTTGGAAGTGATATTTATTATTATTGGCGGAATTATTCCATTTTTTAATATTTGGCAAAGTGCCCAAAAACGTTCTGAAGAAATTTTAAGGGATCTCCCTTTCATTATAGATATCATATCATCTTCTATGAATGCAGGTTTGGATTTTAATGCCTCAGTCGCTCATCTTTCAGAAATAAAAAACAAAGATCATGTTGTTCTTAAAGATGAATTTATGTCCTACCTCAAAGAGGTTCAATTGGGCAAATCCAGAGCTGAAGCTTTGCGTGATATGGAAAAGAGAATTTGCGTAAAAGAATTCAGCAGATTTATTTTTGCTATTTTACATGGTATTGAAACCGGTGTTTCGATCGTTGAAGTAATGAGAGTACAAGCTGTCGAAATCCGCCGACTTCGTTCTACTTTAGCGGAACAGGAGGCCGCTAAAGCACCTTCTAAAATGATTGTTCCAATGGTGATTTTCATTTTTCCCTCTATGTTTATCATCATTTTTACGCCAATTTTAATAAAAATGAAAGATTCTCCAATCTTTTCATTTCTCAAATGGTAAATTCAACCCGGGAGTCACGTCAAAATGAGTTACCAGCTTAAAAATATTTCTGACAAAGATTTTGGTACGATTTATGAATTGCAGTCAGGCAAGAATCTGCTTGGCAGATCACGATCGGCAACAATCCGGATTTTATTGGATGATATATCCGGCAAACAATGCATCCTCCATTCTAACGGATTGCAAGTAAAACTTGAAAACCTGAGCCGTTTTGGAACAAGAGTGAATAACAGTAAAGTTACTGAATCTGTTGATTTGGTCGAAGGAGATATTATCACCTTGGGGGCAAAGTGTAAATTAATTTTGGAGAAACAATCAGAAGATTCTCTGGCTATAGAAAAAGAGATGCTTCTTGTAGGAGAAAATGATCCTGTACATGATACAGTTATTGAGCCACTGCCTGAAGAACAACCGAATTCTTCAGTATTTTCTTCTTCTAATGACAATATCGGTGAAGTGACAGAAACAGCTTCGAGTACAACAACCGATAAGAAACAGGTTATAGAACAAACCTCTGATGAAAATCTTGAAAATGAAAAAATTTTTCTTGAAGAAGAGATTCTTAAAGAAAAAACTTTGACTGAATCTATTGAGGAAGATGCTACCGCAGCTACTCGATTTATCGGCGACTTGCCTCAAGCCAATACCTTAACCAGCGAAGTAGAAGAAGATGTCACTGCCGCGACTCGATTTGTAAGTGATCTGCCCCAGGAAAATTCTTTTTCAGCAGATAAGGAAGATGATGTTACAGCGGTGACTCGTTTTGTGAGTGATCTGCCCCAAGACAACACCTTGGCCAGTGAAGTGGAAGAAGATGTCACTGCCGCGACTCGATTTGTAAGTGATTTGCCCCAGGAAAATTCTTTTTCAGCAGATAAAGAAGATGATGTTACAGCGGTGACTCGTTTTGTGAGTGATCTGCCTCAAGAGAAGGTAAGTCCTTCAGAGGAAGCGAATGATTTGACTGCAGTTACCAGGTTTGCCAGTGATATTTCAGATGACTCCAAGACTCAAGACGCTTTAACAGACGACCACACCGCTGTTACCAGATTTGCAGATGAACTTTTAACTGATGACAAACAAATTCCGGAAGATGAAACCGCAATGACTCGCTTTGCGGAAAATGAAGATGCTGTACAATCTGAAAATTCAGATGCGGATGTAACTCTGACACAGTTTGCTGCTGATATTTCCGCAAAACCGGCAAGACGTTCTTTGTGGCAGATTATTGCAGGATTATTTTCCCATAAGAAAAAACCGATTGAAGAAAACGAGAAAATAATTACGGGCAATACTGATGAGTTTCCCGACGGAACTTCATCAGAGGATCTTACGATATCATCTGATGACAAAAACGAGAGTCAAGACATTCCAGTCGGGATTTTGTTATCTGATGATAAATCTGAAGATGAATCAAACAGTGACAACGCAGATCAAGAAACTATGGAGACGAAAGTCGAATCGACGCTTCATGAGGATGTCACGATGGTTACAGCTGTAACGATGGCGACCTCTTGTGCTGAAAATGTTTCAGAAAACACAGAGAGTGATGATGAGGTTTCTGAGCAAAAAACAGTTGAGCCAGATACAGACGAAGATACCATAAATGCGGCAAAAAGCCAAGATTTAACATTCGCTGATGCTGATTCCCCAACCAAAGACAATATTGAAGAATCAAGAATTAAAGCAGATGAAAAAAATACTGAAGGCTCTGCTGCCGCATCTGATGTTACAGAAAGTACAGACGCAGTAAAAACACGTCCATTGCCTATACCTGTTGATTTAGCGGTGCTTTCAGAAGATTCAGAGAGTATGGAACAACTTGAAGAAGAAATACAACAACAAAGAGGTTCTGAAGAATTTTTTGAAGAAGAAGACTCAGGCGATAAAACTAATCCGGATCCAGATGACATAGCGACATTCTTTGAGGAAGAGGAATCGGACAGTACCGAAAAAACAAATATCAATGAGACTCAAATGCTGCAAACCCGTATTGCCAGTATTGATGAAATCAATTATATCAAAGATCAGGTAAAACGCAGACAACAGAAGCGTTTCTTTGTTCGTGCAGCAGTATTTGCCTCTATTGCTTTTGCATTGTTTGTCATCTGGCATCTCCGGGCACCGCAGCAGGAAAGTGAACTGTCGTGGCCAATAAATAAAGATTCTCAAAAATCCATTGGAACAGTTGTTCCATTTGAACAAGGTTGGCAGGATGGAGGTTTTGACATTTTTTATCCGGATTGTGGGCAGAAAACTATTGTTGAAAAAGACGGAAAGAAACGTTTGACTGTTAAAACATATATAGGAAAAAGGATTGACACTCCGTTAAGAATAAACATGACCAGATTCAAAGATTTACAAAGTCTGGAAGAAAGCCGAAAGCAGTCTTTTGCTCGGTTATTAACTGTTATGATGAAGAATAAAAAGGAATTGTACACCTTTGATAAAAATTCTTCCATTATCTTCTTGGGACGTCACAATGGTATCATGTGCAATGTCATTTCTTATCAAAAAGATCAGGATAATAAATCGTATTGGGGCAAACTGTACTTTTTTAAGCATGGAATGTTTTCCTATTGTTTGACGGCAGAAGTTCCCTTTGATGACAAAAACAGAGCAAAACAATTGCTTGAAGATAATAATTTTATAGATATCAGTAAACGCTTTGAGTATCTGTATTGGGAAGGCAGCGGAGATTTCCGCAGGGGAGACATTCTGACACGCATTGATGAAATCGAAGATGATGTCCGGCGCAAATCCCCATTCCAAATTTCTAATTTGGAACGGGGAATACAGAGTATTTTGATACAAGCCAGTCTTGACAGTAATGCGAAATTGAAGGAAAAAGGCTTGGAATTACTTGAAAAGCTTCGCAAGAATGAAGATGAACTTTATCGGGAATATGTTGGTAAATGGTTGCTTGCAAAAGCAACAGATGATACACAACTGAAACAAAAAATCAGAAACGTCAGTGAAGGTGTGTTTTCTTTAGAAACAGACCGTCGCAGAAATCTGATATTGCAAGATATATGGGAGTACGACAAATGAGCATTTTAGGGAATTTGAACAGCACTGCTGAGAATAATAAAAAGGAATTGCACATTGGCATTGAACACAATGGAATTCTGTTATACGAAATATATACAGAAGAGTTTACCAAAGAAATTTCTATTGGCAGAAGTTCTCAATGCGATTGGAGTTTGAGCAATATTGATGAATCGGCGAGCGGTAAACACGCTTTGATTTCATTGCGTAAAGGAAATTTCTATCTTACGGATCTCGGCAGCCGTAACGGAATGTATTTCCAAGCAAAGCGAATTACTGAAAAGAAACTGACTCCAGGTGATAAAATCAGTTTGGGTGAGTGTATTGTTTTTGTTGATGATGAGTCAAAAAAACTGAAAAAACTTTCTCAGCTGAATCAAATTGAATATATAAACAGCAGTGGACGCAAAGTCGTTTTTGATATATCAAAACCTGAAACGGTCATTGGTTCCGGACCGAATGCGGATATCAAAATTCAAGATCAGTTGATTTCATCCTCTCATGCGATAATATCCTTGAGAAACGATGGCAGTTGTTGGTTGAAAGATAATGGAAGCCGTAATGGTACCAGCGTAAATGGCAAGGAGTTAGTTGAAGGTTCCGAACGAATGCTTCAAGAAGGGGATGTTATCACGATTGCCTATCTGGAAATGAAATTCCTTGATGCAGCAGTATTGCACGAAAGTTCCAAACTTCTTACTTCCATCGTGATTGCCGGAATAACAATTCTTGTCGTTCTGGGCGGATATATTGGCTACATGCAGTTGACTCCTTCTGCTGATGCAATTATTGCTGCCGCAAGAAAAGAGTCAGCAAATTTGAATTTTACTGCGGCAGAAAAATTGTTGAGCGACTCGAAATTGGCACGAAATGCCGATGACGCAGCTTCTGAAAGAGAAACGTTATCCCGCCAAATTACTACATGGAAAAACACTATATATATATGGAATATGGTAAAAGAAGATCTTGTCAACAAGGATTTTAATACCGCAAACAGCAAATTGGCAAGTATCAATCATTCCGACTTAAACACTTGGAATTGGAACAATGATGCTGCGTTTGTAGAAAAAAGCAAAGCTCAAGCAGTCAAATTAATTCTTGACAGCTGTTCCGGGGTTGATTCTCTCCTGAAACAGGAAAACGAGTCTTTTGCACGTATTGAAAAACAAAAAATGGATTTGTCTTTTGCAATGCGCAACGGGGAACAATATAAAAGTGAAGAGTTTATGAAATCTCTACTGCAAGAAGGTTCAAGACAGTTGCAACAACTTGATCGTGTGATGCAGGAACATAAGTATCTGAATAACATCATCAGTTTGCTCAGCCATAAAAAGCCTGATTATCAACGGATAGTTGCGGATTTGACAAAACTTTCAGAAACAGGTCAGGAAGCAGTACAAATCAAAGCCAAACGAATTCTGATCCCTGTGCGAAATCTCGCCAGAGAAACAAATCGTATGCTTGAAATGGTCAATAAAGTTTGTGCTCTTGATTTTGCAGCAGTTGAAGCATTTTCATTAGATTTGCCGGATTCTGTTGATTATTCATCTGAGAAAAACATTGCAACCTTGAAACAAGGATTGATTGATAATGTAAAGCAACTCAAAGATTCATCTGTTCAAATTTCCATTTTGTATCGTAATTTGAAAGAGCAAGGAGTTGTTCCAAATCAAAAAGTAGTTGCTATAGAACATTTTCTTGATCCTGATACAATGAAACAGGTCTATTCTTTTGATTTGTTTGAATTTGATGTTCCACGCATTTCCAGAAAAGAACCTGTTGGAACATACGACAAATTACTGGGATATGAATTTATGTATGATTATTTGAAAAATATTCATACCGATATGATGACCCTGAACATTGAAGATTTGCCGTTCAAGCCGCAAATTTATCTTGCCCGGACTATCTTTACTGATGTCGATAAATTTCTCACCTATGTTGATCGGGATGAAAATCTGTGGTTTCACAACGGTAAATTAAATCATTTCATTGAACATTGCAGAACAATACCTTCTTTGAGAGAAAAAATTATAGCTCAAAGCAAAAGTGCATTTTCAGCAAAGAATAAACGGGCTCAACTTTTAGCGAAGGGAATTGCATTGTATTTCAGCAGTATAAAAACTCCGTCAAAGGATGCGAATGAAAAACTTGCAACTGAGTTTCAGAGCCTCACAAAAATGGTACAAAAAAAAGATCGGGAGTTTTCCCGTTCTATGCC
>JAFTUS010000185.1 GCA_017466125.1 Lentisphaeria bacterium
GATACAGTCTCCGAGGGTATAGACGGAGGAATTAGGGATCAGATCGAGACCTTTAGCGGCGTTGAGATCCATTTGAAGCGCAGCACTCCGGGCTCCGGCAACGGAGACCGCCGGAAACGGGCCGATACGGATATACTGCATTTTGCCGCCGACGGAGCGGATATAATAGAAGGACTTGCCTCCGGCAGGAGTCACCTTTAAGGCAAGGTGAGTAACTTGCAGATCATAGATATAACTATTTTTCGCTCCGGGAGCAGCATCCCGGCAATAAGCATCAGAGAGTTTCAATCGGATCATGGAAGTTTTCCTTTCTCCCGCTCTGCTGACTATGTTCTGACTATGCGTTGAGGCAACTTTCAGAAACATTGAGCAACAAAAAGCGAGTTTTTTTTAACCCCCTTCCGGGCTCTAAAAAACTCGCTTGACCTCAAAAATGGTAGCGGGGAGTGGAATCGAACCACTGGCCTTCAGGTTATGAGCCTGACGAGCTACCACTGCTCCACCCCGCAATGTTTGGTGTATAATATATATGCTTTTTTGAAAAAAGCAAGCGCATTTTTGTTTTTTTTATGATTTTATTGAATCCTGACGATTGCTGACGATTGTAAGATAGTGTGTCATAAGCCAAATGAAGTTTGAGAAAATTTCAAAAAATTTTCATCAAACGCTCTGTTGTGGATGACCATTGAGCGCAGCATCAACAACATTTTCCGCATACACGTACACCTGACCATCATTTTTTTCTTGCCTTTTGTCAGCAATCTCTGTCGAAAATCTTGAAGTACCGGTATTTGGGAAACTCCTGCCACAGAATCCAGATAAAGAATATGTCGAAGACGTCCTGACGACCTTCTACTCATAAAGGACGAATGAATACTTGAACCGGACTGTCTGATTCGAGGAGCCCCGCCCCCTCTGGTGGCGGCAGTCCGCGAGACCGACGTTCGGCATCGCCGCCATTATCTGCCTTTTCATTTTATAAGCTCTTCCGTAATTTGCGTTGGGGGAGTCCAGAGGGGAACCCCGCCCCTCTGGTGGCGGCACACTACCAGCCTTTCATTTTGTAAACTCTTCCGTAATCTGCGTTGGGGGAGTCCAGAGGGGAGCCCCGCCCCCTCTGGTGGCGGCAGTCCGCGAGACCGACGTTCGGTGTCGCCGCCATTATCTGCCTTTTCTTTGCCTACTTTCTTTTCCCGCCGAAAAGAAAGTAGGGGGAGGTCAGAAATTCTTTCAGGGCATCTTTCCAGTGCGGCATGGGGGGCAGTCCGGTAAGACGGTACATCATCTTGTCCAGACGGGAGTTTGCCGGGCGGGGTGCCGGGCGGGGAAATTCTGCTGTTGTACAGGGAACGATTTTCTGTTCGATCCCCAGCAAACGGAAGATTTCTGCCGCGAAATCCGCCCAGGATGCTTCGCCTTCACAGGTGGTGTGAAACGTTCCGACCAGTTCTCTGTGCTTCAGGATGTGCCGCAACTGTCTTGCGACTGCTGTGGTACTGGTGGGGTTGCCGATCTGGTCGGCGACTACTTTCAGTTCCGGGCGGGTCCCGTCTGCCAGTTTCAGCATGGAGTGAACGAAACTCGGCCCGCCTTGACCGTAGAGCCATGAGATACGGCAGATCACATGATCCGGACAGTGACGGCGCACCGCCTCTTCCCCGGCAAATTTGCTTTTGCCGTAAATGGTGTTTCCGCCGTTGGCAATATCAAATTCGTTGTAAGGACGATCGGAATTGCCCTCAAAAACGTAATCTGTGGAAATGGCGATCAAGCGGATATTGTTCCGGTGACAGGCGGCGGCGACATTGGCTGTGCCGAAAGCGTTGAGTTTATAAGCCAGGTCGATTTCGGTTTCACATTTATCCACGGCAGTCATGGCGGCGCAATGGATGACAACATCAGGTTTTTCCCGTTTGAGAAGGGCATCAAATGCTGCCGCATCCGTAATATCGGCTTCGGGCAAGTCGGTGGGGATCACTTCAAAATCAGTCAATTCATTTACCAGAGTACGCCCCAGCATTCCTTTGCCGCCGGTCAGGAGAACTTTCATTGCAAATATTCCTTTGTCGTGTAGTCAAACAGTTCTGCATCAGCAAGAAGCGGATTTTTTGTATCTTTGTCAGAGAGAATGAAATTATCCACCTTTACCCGCCAGTCGATCCCCAGGGCAGGGTCGTTGAAAGCGACTCCCCGTTCGTGAGAGGGCATATAGGCGTTGTCGCACTTGTAAGCAAAAATCACCTCTTCTGAAAGCACCACGAACCCATGGGCAAATCCACGGGGGACAAAGAGTTGGCGTTTGTTTTCCGCAGAAAGTTCCACCGCGATATGTTTGCCGAAAGTCGGGGAGCCTTTGCGGATATCCAGAGCGACATCTAGCACCGCTCCCTGAATGACCCGCACCAGTTTCGCCTGAGTGTAGGGAGCCGCCTGAAAATGGAGACCGCGCAACACTCCGAAACGGGATTTGGATTCATTGTCCTGCACCCAGTTGCAGTTAATTCCGGCATCTTTGTATTTCTGTTCATTCCACGATTCAAAGAAATATCCGCGGGCGTCTCCGAAAATGCGGGGTTCAATGATTTTGACGCCTTCCAGTTCAGTATCGATCACATTCATTTTTCAATCATCCTCATCAGATATTGACCATATTCGGTTTTGAGCATATCGGAACAACTTTCCCGCACATCATCGGCGGTCATCCAGCCGTTTTCGTAGGCGATCTCCTGGAGACAGGCGATCTGCAATCCCTGCCGGGTGACGATGGTCCGGATAAAGTTTGCCGCATCAAGCATACTGTCGTGCGTACCGGTATCCAGCCATGCGTATCCCCGCTTGAAAACTTCCACATTGAGTTTCCCCGCCTGCAGATAGGCGTTGTTGACAGCGGTGATTTCCAGTTCGCCCCGGGCGGAAGGTTTGATATTTTCGGCAATACGGACAACGTCATTGTCGTAGAAATAAAGTCCGGTAACGGCATAGTTCGACTTGGGTTTTGCCGGTTTTTCTTCGATGCTGACGGCTTTGCCTTTTTCGTCAAACTCCACGACGCCGAACCGTTCCGGGTCGCAGACGTAATAGCCGAAAACAGTCGCACCGGACTCCCGCTGTGCGGCGGCGGTGAGCAGTTTTTTCAGATTTGCGCCGTAGAAGATGTTATCGCCGAGAACCAGCGCAACGGACTCTTTGCCGATGAACTCTTTGCCGATGATGAATGCCTGTGCCAACCCTTCCGGTTTTGGTTGTACGGCGTAAGAAAAGTTCACGCCGAACCGCTTGCCGTCACCGAGAAGACGGATGAAATTCTCCTGATCCTCCGGAGTTGTGATGATGAGAATATCACGGATGCCCGCCAGCATCAATACACTGATGGGATAGTAGATCATGGGTTTGTCATAAACGCCGAGAAGTTGTTTGGAAACTCCGCAGGTAATGGGGTGCAGACGTGTTCCGGCTCCCCCGGCAAGAACGATACCTTTCATAGACTTATTCTCCTGTTCCGAGGCGTTCCATTTTGTAAGCTCCGCTCAACACATGGGCGCACCAGTCGTCTTTGTGAGCCAGATACCACTCAACGGTCTTGCGGATGCCGCTTTCAAACGTTTCCCGGGGTTTCCACCCCAGTTCACGGGCGATTTTCGACGGGTCGATCGCGTAACGCAGATCGTGACCCGGACGGTCTTTGACGTGAACGATCTGTTCTTCGTATTTATGTCCGTCTTTGCGGGGGCGCAGTTCATCCAGCAGAGCGCAGATGGTCTTGACAACTTCGATGTTCTTCTTTTCGTTGTGTCCGCCGATGTTGTAGGTTTCACCGGGGAGACCGGTCGTCGCCACAAGGTAGAGGGCGCGGGCATGATCTTCCACATAGAGCCAATCACGGATTTGCAACCCTTCGCCGTAAACCGGCAGTTCCTTGCCGTCGAGGGCGTGGAGGATGACCAGCGGGATCAGTTTTTCCGGAAAGTGGTACGGACCGTAATTGTTGGAACAGTTCGTCACCAGCGTCGGCAGACCGAAAGTGCGTTTCCACGCCCGCACCAGATGATCGCTGGAGGCTTTGCTGGCAGAATAAGGCGAACTTGGTGCATAAGGCGTCGTCTCACGGAAAAAGTCCTCCGGACCTTCCAGATCACCGTAAACTTCATCGGTGGAGATATGGTGGAAACGGAAACTCTTTTTTGCCTCATCACCAAGGGTATTGAAGTACTTGCGGGCGGCTTCAAGGAGCGTGTAAGTGCCGACCACATTGGTCTGAATGAATTCGCCGGGACCATCAATGGAGCGGTCAACGTGACTTTCGGCAGCAAGGTGCATGACATGGGTCGGCTTGAAATTTTCAAAGACCCGGTCGAGTTCTGCTTTATCACAGATGTCCACTTTTTCAAAAGAGAAGCGGGAATTGTCTGCAATACAGGCGAGATTTTCCGGATTTCCGGCATAGGTCAGTTTATCGACCACACAAACGGCATCCGCCGTATCCTGAATAATATGCCGGGCGACTGCCGAACCGATAAAACCGGCTCCCCCGGTAACGATGATCCTGTTCATCCGAAACCTCCTGATTATTGTTGTATTTATTTACCTCAATATATAAGATAACACACTCCAAGAAAAAAGCAAATATTTTTGGGGAGAAAGATCGATTTTGCCGATTTTCCTTCCGGCAGCACGGGAACGCTTTGACATAAGAGCGGACTTTTACGGACTTTGGCTGCGGCAACTGCCGGAACAATCTTGTAATTTGAGGGAAAAGGGTGTATATTATAGAGAGTTGTCTGTACTTTGCGGTACAGCCTCTTTTTTTATCCGTTATTGTTTTATTCAATGTAAGGCTGAAGACATTTTATGATATTCAATCGTCCTCTGACATTTGAAGAGAAAAAAAGTTCGCGGCATAACTATTCGCTGTATAATATCGTCAACGGGGCAAGTTATATGTGCCTCGGTGAAACGGTGCTTATTCTGCTGGCGGTACAGTTGAAATGTTCCGACACGGTCGTTGCCATACTCGGTTCGATGCAGTATGTCGGATTTTTACTGCTGCCGCTGGGGAAAATAATGACCGCACGCACCGGGGCGGCGGGCAGTCAGGCGCAGTTCTGGGTCTACCGCAATCTTGCTGTACTGATCGTGGCGGCGGCAGTCCCGGCTTCTCTCTGGATCAGTAAGGAACTGGCTGTTATCCTGCTTTTGATCGGAGCATTTCTTTTCTACGGTTTCCGTGCGGCGGGTGTCGTGATGAGTCAGCCGTTGATCGGGGAGATCTGTGAACCCGCAAACCGCGGGCAGTTCATCTCTTCGGCGGCCGGGCTGTTTTATCTGACCGGCTCGCTGGCGTTGATCGTCATTACTCTGCTTATGCGGATAAGTTCAAGTATCTGGATCCTTTTTCTGGTGATCGTTGCGGGAGCCGCTCTTGGCATCACCAGTTCCCGCTTTATCCGCAATATCCACGAAACCGACCGCATACAGCGTTCTGCGCGGGAGCCGGTCTGGAACAAACTCGGAAAGGTTCTGAAACTGCAAGTGATCCGCCGTCAGATCATCGCCGGAATGATCGGTTATCTGGGGTATATGCTCACCATTCCGCTCTCTATGCTCGCCTTGAAACGGGGGTTCTGTGTATCGGATACCAATGCTCTGCTTTTTGCATTGATCCAGTTCGGAGCCGCTGCCGGTGCCGGATTTCTTCAGGGAAAAATCGCAGACCGGTACGGTGCCCGCAAAATGCTGATCGCCGCTTACGGCTGTTTTCTCATCGTTTCTCTGCTGTGGGCTCTGTCGCCGGACAGACTTCTGCCGTTCTATCATGTTCTGATTTTTCTGATCGGGGCATACGGTTACATCGGTACGGGCAATGCTCTGGCGCAGTATTATCTGGAGACTGTGCCGCTGAAACTTCAGATCGTTTCCAGTATCGTTATTTCCATTTCCACCGGCGTTTTTTCCGGTTTGCTCTCCATGGGGATCGCATCGGTTCTGCTGAAACTGGCGGCAGTTCTGAACAGCGGGGAACAGCCTTTTACTACTTACCGGATCTATTTTCTTATGCTTGTATGTCTTCTGCCGGTGCTGGGACTTCTGGTCTGGCGTCTGCCGGATGCTTCAAAAAAGCACTCCGGAAAATAATTACGCCCTGAAATTCAATCTGACGTAATCAAAAAGAAAAATCGTTGCCGCCTGCGCCGCATTGAGCGACTCATAGTCTCCCGGCATGGGGATCATGACGTGACGGCAGTTCGGGAGCATGGTCGCTCCGTTCGCCTCTCCGCCGATAACGATCACGGAGCGTTCGTAGAGATTTTCGGCAGTGAAACAATTTTCTCCATCGTGCGGATCGGTTACGCAAAAACGGTCGTAGCCCAGAGAAACAGCACAGTCCCTCAGGGCGGCAAGGTCGGGGAAACTGCGCAGTTTCAGCGCAAACTGTGCGCCCAGCGCGGAACGTATCGCCTTATCCCCGTAAGGGTCGATCGAGCCTTTGGTGTACCAGAGTTCAGTCAACCCCACCGCGCAGACACTGCGGACGATCGTGCCGAAGTTGCCGGGGTCTCCCAAGCGGTCAAGAGCCAGAATAAACGGATCGGCGGGCTTTTCTGTGACGGAGGGTTCGGCGGGAACCTCTGCCACGGTCAGGATACCCTGCGGCGTGACGGTTCCGGCAAGTTCATTGAGTTTTGCCTCCGGCACGATGCAGACTTCGCCGGAGACGGTGCGCCGTTCCTGCAATGCCGCCAGAGCCTCTGCGGTTGCGACGCTGAAGCGGACCAGTTCCGGGCGGCGGAGCATCAGTTCATCCACCGCCCGCACTCCTTCACAGATGCAAAGACCGGACTTCTTCCGCCCGTGACGGGTGTGAAGAGTCCGGATCAGTGCTTCGTTTTTACGGGTCAATTCCATGATTTATTTGAAATCGCCGTTCTCCAATTGCAGGAGCAGTTGTTTGGAACTTGCCTCCCAGTGCTGTGCGCCGGAAGACTGGGGCAATGTCATTTTGAGCGTTGCCTTTGCTGCGGCAAGGTCTTTGCTCTGAATATGGAGACGTGCGGCGGCATACCGGGCTTCGGCGCGTGCGGCGGAGTCGGCCTGAACGTTGTTCAACACGGCATTGAATGCGGCGACAGCCTCCTTATTCTGTTTATTGAGTTCATAGATATAGCCGCTCATCAGTTTGGCGGCAGAACTTTCCACAGCGGCAAGTTCTTTGAGTGCGTCAGCATATTTTTTCTCTTCGACCAGCATTTTTGCCAGACGGATACGGGCGGAATCCGCTGCGGAATGACCGCTGAATTTTGCCAGTGCGGCACGGATCTCTTTTTCGCTGCCCGCCATGCCGAAGGCTTCATTGCCTTTGGCGATTTGAGCCTCTTTGTAAGAGGTGATGCCGGTGACGATCAGAATGACCGCCAGAACTGCAAGGATCACTCCCAACAGTTTTTTCCAGTTTTTGAGAATCCAGATAACGGCTTCGCCGTTTTCGCCCATGAGAGCCTTTGTGACTTCTGCATCCAATGCTTTTTTATCTTTGTTTTCCATTGTTTCTTTCTCCCTGTATCAATGGTGTGAAAATACGCGTTCCGGAGCGTGGAAAAGAGCCACGCCGAGTTCATTTGCCCGCTTGATGACATCGGCATCCCGCAGGGAGCCGGAGGGGGCGATGATAGCGGTGACACCCGCTTTGGCGGCAACTTCCACGCCGTCTTCAAAGGGGAAGAAACCGTCACTTGCCATAACGGAGTCTTTAAGGGTGCCTTCGCCGGTATATTTTTCGTTGAATTTGACGATCGCCTGTTCAATGGCTCCGACACGATCCTGTTCGCCGGTCCCGACGGAGAGGGTCTGACCGTCTTTGACGATGACCACACCGTTGGAACGGACACTCAGATTGATGTACCATGCCACGAGCAGATCGTGTTTCTGTGCGTCAGTTGCGGCAACGGTGGAAACCTGATGTCCGCAGCGTTTGTTTTCGCCTTCGGCGGGCTTCAGGTCTGCCAGAGAACGCAGAGCGGTGGTCAGCGGAGCGGCGATCACCAGAGAACCGTCAGCAAGCACCTTGACGGTGTTGTGTTCAGAGCGGGCTTCACCGGTATATTTGGGCAGTTTGCTCAAATCTCCGCACTGGATGATGCGGATGTGTTTGTTGAGTTTGTACGTTTCGCCGTCATTGAAGATATCCAGGACGCCGGGGGCGTAGGAGGGGGCGACCACACATTCGCAGAAGGTACTCATGATCTCACGGGCGGTCTCTTCATCGACTTCGCGGTTGAACGCAATGGAACTGCCGAAAGCGGCACGGGCATCGGCGTCACGGGCCTTGACGTAAACGGCTTTGAGTGTTTCGCCGTTGAAGCCTGCCGCCGCCCCGGAGGGGTTGACGTGCTTCATCACGGCGCAGGCGGGGACGTCGAAGAACTTGACGATGTTGAGTGCATAGGAGATGTCTTCCAGATTGGTCTGGGAGAGACCGCTCTTTCCGTTTTTGAGGATCTTCATATCCCCGATGACCAGATCCGCTTCATCTGCGGGTTTGTAGAAGGCGGCGCTCTGGTGCGGGTTGGTGCCGTAGCGCAAGTCATCGACTTTGACATAGCGGCGACCGTCCATGATGATCTCGGAAGCGAAATCACCGACGTTCTTGGAAAGATAGGTGTCACGGTTCAATTCATTAGCCATTTTTTCAAACCTTTCAGTTTTATTTTAAAAATATCATAAATGAAATATAACACCATTTGAACTTCAGGGCAAATGGCTGTATAGTAAAATATTGGAAAAAAGAGAGATTTTTATATGAAATGCGGAAAATTCATCACTTTTGAAGGCCCGGAAGGGGCGGGAAAGAGCACTCAAGTCAGAATGCTCGGAGCGTTTCTGGAGCGTTCCGGCATCGCTTGTGTCATCACAAGAGAACCCGGCGGCACTCCACTGGCGGAAGAGCTGCGGAGCATCGTAAAAGGTTTTTCGGGCAGCGAGACCGTCCACCCCGAAACGGAACTGCTTTTAATAGAAGCCGCCCGCGCCCAGCATGCGGGCGAAGTCATCGCTCCGGCTCTGGCACAGGGGAAATGGGTGCTTTGCGACCGCTTTTTCGACTCCACTACCGCCTATCAGGGGGGAGCAAGGGGAATTGACCGCACGATCATTGATACATTGAACCGTTTTGCCGCCAAATCCTGTATCCCCGACTTGACGGTTTTGATGGATCTTGCCCCCGAAGCCGGGTTCGCCCGCGCCGCCGTCCGGCAGGAAACGCAAGGGGAACATGACCGTTTTGAACTTGAAAAGATCGACTTTCACCACAAAGTGCGCAATGCGTTTCTGGCATGTGCCGCCGCCGAACCGCAGCGGTTCCGGGTCGTAAATGCCGACCGTTCCATAGAAGAGATCCACAGGGAGATCGTTGAAATTGTCACAAAGTCTTTACAATAAATACAAAGAGCGTTTCCCCGCTCTGGTGCAGAGTTTGGAAAATGCCCGCAAACACGGCCGCATGGCACATGCTTTCATGGTCCATGCCGATACGGAGAGTGCGCGGCGGGAATTCTCTGTGGTGACGGCACAAATCGCCGTCTGCCCCAACAGTCGGGAGGGGAAACCCTGTACTGTCTGCAAGATATGCACCGGTATCGAAAAAGGGGACTATCCCGATCTGCATACCCTTTCGCCTATCGGCAAAATGTATATGATCCAGGTGGGCGACCGGACAAATCCCGAACCCAATACGCTGCGCTATTTTGAAGAACGTTTTTCGCTGACCAGCAACAGTGAGTTCGCCAAGAAGATCGGCATTATTTACGATGCCGACCGCATGAACGACGAGGCGCAGAACGCACTCTTGAAAACGCTGGAAGAGCCTCCGCGCGATACGCTGCTGATCCTTGCGTCGGGCAATCCGGCGGCTCTGCTGCCGACGACCCTCTCCCGCTGTCAGGAACTGCTTCTGCTGGAAAACCGCTGCGAATTTGATTTTGCCGGAGCGGAGGAGGTCTATTCCGCTTTGCATCTGCTTTTCTTTGAAGCGCAAAAAGACCTCGCCAAAGCCGAGGCGGGCGCGGCCGCGCTGATAAAAGTTTCCGCAAATTTGAATGCCGCCGCCGCAGAACGTGTCGGTGAAGAGTGGGCGGAACGGCTGGAGGCCGCCGGCCGCATCGACCCGGCCTTTGCCAAAAAAGTGGAGGCGCAGCAGACTGCCGCCGCCAACGGGGCATATATGCGTCAGCGGGGACAGTTTCTCACTGCCATACGCACCTATTGCGCCCAACTTTTCATTCTTGCCAGCGGCGGAGCGTTTGAGGATCTTGCCAATCCGGAAATGTTCCCGGATGGAGATCCCGGCGCGGTCGATCTCGAAAGAGCCGCCGCCGCCAACAATGAAGCGGAAGAGCTGCTTTTTACTCTTCTTTTCAACGTCAATGAAGAACTGGCATTGCGGACATTTGCCGTCAATGTCGCTATGAAATAGGGAGTTGTCCATGAAAAAAATCGTTTTGCTTTTTGCCGCAGTACTGCTTCTCTGCGGCTGTACGTCCACTTCAACCGTAACGCAGTTTCCCGGTAAAAAGGGAGAAATAAGCAGCAGCGGAAAACCCGTTGCGTGGCATCTGAAAGGCTCCAACCGGGGACTTTATCTGTTTTACTTCATCCCCATTTGGAGCGGCAAACCCAACCGTCCGAACAAGGCGGTTTACGACACGTTTCAGCATCATCTCACCGATCGGGATATGCTGGAACTGCTTGACCGCCGCCGTGAACGGCTCAAAGGAGATGCGCTGGAAGATATGACGGTTCGTTATTCCAGTTCCGGCTGGTGGTCTCTCTGGATACTGTGGCACCGCAGTTCCGTCGGTTCCGCTGTTATTACCGGCGGGCGTAAAATTGAAAATAAAGAACGTATCCATTATTAAAAGGTTTGCAAATCCGGTAAAAACATGATATATTATACGGTCTTTGCAACTATTTGAAAATAAAACAGGAGAGAATTTTGAAATGAATTCCGGAAATGAAAATTTGGAAGACGGCTTCACGCTGAATATGCTGCTTGATTTTGTCAGAAAAGTTTGGGTCAAAACTGCTGTCAGAGTTGCGGTTTCGCTCTTTTTTGCACTTGTGGTTTTCGCTCTGCTTTATGTTCTTCTGCCAAGTGAACAGATTTTCACCAGAGACATCGGCCTGAGACTTCAGCAGAAAGCAAATTCCGCCACCTTTGTTTATCCGAGCGGCAAGAATTATGTGGATTCAGACCTGATTTCACAGGCAGTCCTGCGGAAGGTTTACGAGAAGAATAAACTCAACGGACGGGTGACTTTTCAGGATTTTGTAGAAAGTTTCTACCTCTCCGACTATACTCTTGAACAGGCACAGGTCGAAGCGGCTTATCGTGCCGGACTCAGCAAAAAGAATTTGTCTGTGGCTGATATTCAGACATTGAAGATGCGCTATGACGAAGATATGGCAAAAATTCCCCGCAACTGGCGTTCTGTTTCCATGAAGAAACTTTATCCGCTGAAACGGTCTGAACAAATCAAAATCGTCAATGAAATTCCCGCCGTCTGGTTTGAGATCTATTCCCAGTTGGAAAAAATCACACTCCCGCAGCTCCCGTCCGTAAACAGTATCGCTGAATTGCGGGATCGTCGGCAGGGTACTCTTGCAACACTCGAAATTTCCCGCAGTTATATCCAGCGTCTTTTTGCAACGGTAATGGAACTGAACAAACTGGTCGATGGGCGTGACATCAAATTGAAAACCGGCGAAAGTCTGGGGGAATTGCAGCACCAGATCACACTGCTTCAGAATTACCGTCTGCCGCTTTTGTATCAGTATTTTTACAGTTCCAATACGCTGAAAAACCGTTTTGACCTTCTCTATATCCGTGGACGTCTGGATGCTATTGAACGGGATCTGGTCGCCAATGCCGCACAGCAGACGGCTGCTGAAAAAGCATTGGAAGTCGTCTCTCCCCGCAATACTGCACTTGCCGCTGCTTCCGGAAAAGGAAAAGACAACTCGGTAAATCTGCAATTAGGCGATTCGTTTCTGCCATATCTGACACAACTGGTTCGTAACGACTATTCCAACTCCATCCGGACTAAAATCGGCTCCGAACTGCTTGAAAACAAGAAAGAAATCGCCCGTTTGGAAACAGAAAGATTTTTCCACTCCCGTCTGGAAAAAAATTTCCTCACTCAGAAAAGTTCCACTCAAGCTGAGAATACAAAGGAATTCAACTCTCTTTTTGAGCAGTTCCAGAAAGAGTTGGCTTCCGCTTCTCTCAAACTTTCCAATATGGCTGAACTCCTGAACAATGAATATATGGCGAACCGTATATTTTACGTTACCGACGGCAGCGTGAAACTCCAGAAGTCCAATCTGGTCTCTCCCGCCAAACTCCTGTTGGGAATCATCGCACTCTTCGCGCTGTACAATGCCGTTGCGATCCTGTTGGACTTCAACAGGTTTTTTGCCGTTGAGGAAAAATAAGTTCCAATACTGCGGCTGAAAAAGTCAGCGGGTGATGTTTTTGACCCATTTGTATCTGCGGTAGTGGCAGACGACCCAGGGGATTTTGCCCACTTCGTCAAGACAGGTACAGCCGTATACGGCAAGTACCGGCAGATGAAAGTAAAATGCCCCCAGAAATGCACAGGGCAGAGCAATGCACCACATGCAGACGATCAAACTGTACATGTCAAAAAGCGTATCTCCGCCCGAAGAAAAGATACCGTTGATGACCACCGTGCAGACACAGCGGCCGATCATGTAGACCGAAAGAATGAGGAACATTCCGATCATGTATTCGTGTGCCTGTTCGGTCAGTTTCATATAGCCGGAAACAAGCGGGATGCTGGCGAGGACGACAACTGTTGTTCCAAATCCGATGAGAAACGAAAGGATGATCGCACGGTCGCCGTAAAGCCGTCCCCGGCGCAGTTTTCCTGCCCCCAGTTCATTGCCGATCATGATGCCGCAGCTTCCGGCAACGCCGTTGCAGAGACAGCACATCAGATCACGCACCACTGCGGCAATGGAGTTCGCCGCCGCCGCATCGCGCCCCATGTGACCCATGAGGGCGGTATAGGCGGTAAAACCGATTCCCCAGAGCAGACAGCTGGCAAGAATAGGCAGAGAGTAACGCCAGAAATCCAGTTCCAGTCTCTTATTGAATGAGAAAAGGCTCCTGAGTTTCAGCGGAATGAAACTCTTTTCAAAGGTCGTGACGATGCACCAGACCAGTTCGATGCCCCGTGCGATAAGGGTCGCCAGAGCCGCCCCCCGAACACCCATGGCAGGTGCGCCGCACAGCCCGAAAATAAAAACGGCATTCAGAATAATATTCAAAATGACCGTTCCCGAACTGATCCATGCGGAGCGGTCGGCATGTTCGCTGACGCGCATGATCGCCAGATAACACTGCGATATGCCGGTAAACAGATAGGACCAACTGGCAATTTTCAGGTACTCTGCCCCGATATTGATGAGAATGGAGTCCTTTGCGAAGAACAGCATCAGTTTTTCGGGAATAAAATAACACCCGGCGAAAAAGACCAGTGAAACCAGAAAGGCTTCCCGCACGCTCAAGCCGAAAATCTCTCCCAGTACCTTTTTATCATTTTTGCCCCAATACTGCGCCCCGAGGATGCCGATGCCGCCGACGATCGCCCACAGCTGCATATTCTGAACGAATTGGATCTGCGTAGCCAGCGATACCGCCGCCATAGCATCCTGATCGACCTTGCCCAGCATGACCGCATCGGCGGCGGCAACCAGCGCGAGCATAAGGCTTTGCAGCGTGATCGGCAAAGCGAGAGTGAATAATTTTTTGTTGAAAACCTTATCCCGGAAAATGTCAGAAACTGTCATAAAAAATATCCCGATTTATCCCATTACTTGAAAATTTGCATAAAATATCGCCAATCAACATATTTTTCAAGTAATAAGAGTTCAAAATCGGCAAATATTCCACATTATTTCAGACACTTCAGAACGATCGAACGGGTAAATTCCGGAATTTCGATCCGGTTTCCGTTCACGGAAGCCTGCTTGTGACTGTTTTCCCACGGCAGATAAGAGAGACACTCTCTGCACCCTTCTGCGGGGAGGATTTCGCCGCAAAGCGGCTGCGGAGGAACACAATTATCCAGTTCCAGTTCGCGGGTGTTGTGCTTGTCACGGCACCAGTAGAGGTTCATCGTTTTTCCGCGCAGACCGTAAACGCGCATCCGGCGGGTGGCAGTACGGAAGGGGACGAACTCCTCTTTTACCGGGTCGATCCCGGCGATTGCTTCAGCAAAACGGCTGAAATGCCAGTAGAGGTCGTGGCGGGCGATGTAGAGATGATCCCAATGCCAGAATTGGCCGCACCCCGCACTTCCGGCAAAGAAGGGGGCGAAGAGGGCATCATGGAGCAGAGTGCCCTGTGTATCGAGGGCGTAGTAGTGCGAATAGAGGGAGTGATTTGCCTCCACCGCACCGGCTTCCGCTAAAATTGCGGGCAGATCGGGGCGGCGGTCGTGAAGTTCACGGATCACATCGGCAGAGAGTACATCCAGCGGCCCGCGGCAGACGTCCAGTTCTGCGCCCGGGTCGGCGTAGCGATGCGCCTGGATATAACCGTTGCCTTTGACTTTGGCGAGATAGTCGTAGAGCAAATAAGCGTCCGTTCCTGAAAAACTGCCGAGGTTCTGAACGATCATCTGCCGGGGGAAAATCTTTTGCAGTTCGGGGATCATATAGTCGCTCCATGCGCCGTAATGCGCCATGTCGCCGAGACAGTTGATCTCATTCCAGAGTTCCCACGCGATGACGGCGGGGGAGTCGCCGAACCCCTCCTGTGCCATACGGCGCGCCTTGGCAAGATAAAATTCCCGGCAGACGGGGGAGGAGAGATATTCGTTGATGTCGGCGGCGAACGGAGCGTAAAGCGGTTTATTGAAACTGGCGGCACCGGGGTATGCTTCGATGTCGTTTCCGGCGGCATCGACCCGGCGGAAGTGTTCAAAGGTGAATTTGAGTTTGATATTCAGTTTTTCCGCCAAGTGGATGATAAAGCGGATGTGGGAGATATTTTTTTCGCTGAATTCGCCCGCTTTTTCCGGCATGATGTCAAAAAAGGGAACGCCCAGCCATACCCGCATGAAGTTTCCGCCGGCGGCGGCAAAGTCGGTCATCCAGCGTTGGTAAGTGTCAAGAACCGTCTTTTCCGGATATCTCTCTGAATCTCTGAAAAAACAGATATTCAGCCCGATGGGGATATAGGTCGAACCGTCACTGTTTTCAAAATAGCGGCAATATTTTTTACTGACATCAACAAATTTCATGGTATACCTCCGAATTGTTTGTTTTAAGATAGTGCCGTTTTTCCACAAATTCAAACAACTCACGCCGGAATATTGTGCATATTTATGCATCAAAAACAGTTTCCGCTATGGAAAAATATTGTTTCGGGGATATATTACAATAATTGTTCAGGAGGGTAAAATGAAAGTTGTCAACAGCCGCGATGTTGCGCAGTATGCCGGGTGTTCGCAGTCAACCGTTTCACGGGTGATGAATTCAGACCCGCGGATCAGCCGCACCACCCGTGCCCGTGTCCTTGAGGCGGCACGGGCACTGGGGTACGATATGAAACGGAGTTCCGGCTGTTGGAACATCGGTGTCGTTACCGGGTTCGACCCGGAGTGCGCCAGCGGCTATTACGCCAGTATGCTTGCCGCTGTCTGCCGTGAAATCAAACGGCGGGGACTGCATGTCGAACTGCTTTTTCAGGATGAACTCGGCAACTGTGATTACGGGTGCTGCCGTGGGATCATCGATCTCTATCAGACGCCGCAGCAATTATTGTGCGATACATTCACAGTGCCGGTCGTCACCGTCAACAACCACTGCCGGAAACTGGATAATATCAGGAGCGTGGTCTCCGACAGCAAAGCCGGTATGAAACTTGCCGTACAGTATCTTTTGAGTCTGGGGCATCGTGATATCCGTTTTATTTCAGCGGAGGGAAAATCCAGCGAAGAGATGAAACCCACCCGCCGCTGGCAGGGCTTTTTAGAGGCGATGAATGATGCCGGGGTCAAAGAACCGGAACGGTACGGCATCTTTTTTTCGGAGGGCAAACATACGTCGCAAGAATTGATAAAAACGGCTCTGGCACAGGCTGTTTCGCAAGGGTGTACCGCTTTTATCACAGTCAACGCGCTCCATACTCCGAAAATCAGCAGTGCTTTTCATGCTTTGCAGATAAAAATTCCGGAAGAGGTCTCTCTGATCGATTGGGAATACGAGGGCGTTTCAGAGTATCTCGAACCTCCCCGTACCGCTATCGCAGTGGATTATCCCCGGGTCGCCGCCGAAGCCGTCGATCTTCTCACTGAAATTCTGGAAAAGAAAAATGCGGTTTTCAACCGGACTGTTCCGCCCAAGCTGATCGTCAGAAAAAGTTGCGCCGCCGTCAGGCAGGAGTGATTTATTCCATAAAATAATAAGGTTTGGTACTTTTCATCAATTGCAAACTCCGTTTTATGTGATATTTTATATAAGGTGCATAAAACCGAAGGATTTTTCATTATGAGTAAAAAAATAGTTGGAGCCGTGATCGGCTATGGCGGCATGGGAAATTTTCATGCCGAAAAAATGCAGTCTGTCTATGGAATAAAACTGGCGGGGGTCTACGATATCGACCCCGCCCGGAATGAACTTGCCCGTTCCCGCGGGATCAGAGCGTATGCCTCCCGTGAAGAACTGCTTGCCGATCCGTCGATCGATCTGGTGACGATCGCCACTCCCAATGATGTTCATAAAGAGATCGCCATTGCCGCACTCAAAGCGGGGAAAAACGTCATCTGCGAAAAGCCCGTGGCAATGAATTCCGCCGAACTGGACGAGATGATCGCCGCCAGTGAAAAATACGGCAAACTGTTCACGGTGCATCAGAACCGCCGCTGGGACGAAGATTTCCGCACGATCCGCAAGATTTGCGAAAGCGGAGATTTGGGCAGAGTGTTCCGTATCGAATCGCGTGTTCACGGTTCCCGGGGCATCCCGGAGGGCTGGCGCGAAGAGAAAGAACACGGCGGCGGCATGATCCTTGACTGGGGCGTGCATCTGATCGATCAGATGCTCACCATGATGCGTGAAGCCGGGGCAAAACCCGTTTCTGTATTCGGAACAGCAACATTTGTTTCCAACGATGAGTGTGATGATGGTTTTACTGCGGTCGTCAGATTTGACAAAGGGCCGGAGTGGTTTATCGAAGTCGGCACATGCACATTTGTCCACATGCCCCGCTGGTATGCGCTGGGCGAAAACGGTTCTGCCGTGATCGATGACTGGGATTGCAGCGGCAAAATCACCCGTGTTTACAACTGGAACGAACGCAATGTAGCCCCGATTTCAGCCGGAGCCGGCCTCACCCGCACCATGGCACCGCGCAACAGCCGGACTGTACGGGATTACAAGATCCGCAAGGTGCGTTCGGACTGGTCGGAATACTACAAGAACGTGATCGCCGTTCTGAACGGCAAAGCGGAACTGGTGGTGAAACCCGCAGAGATCCGTCAATCCATGAAGTTCATCGAAGCACTCTTCAAATCCATCGAAAAGCAGCAGGTCATTTCTCTGGATTGAGGTTGTTTTTCCGCTGTTGTTTGAAGAAAATCTGCGTATCCGGAGGTTTTTCGCTTGATTTTTCTGAAAAAAGCAGTATACTAAATACCAGAAAGCAGGTTATTCTCGGAACAATATTTGCATCGGGTCCTCTTTTGGGCTTATTGTCACATCTGTAGCGCGAGATTTCAGCCCTGCTTTCTTTTTTTTGATGCCGCCGCGCGTTATGTTGGAAAGAAAACGATAAATGAACAGAACAGAGTTTCAGCCTTCGCAAATTCCTCCGAAACCGGGCGTTTATGTCTATCGTGACCGCTTCGGCAAAGTCATCTATGTCGGCAAGGCTTCCAATCTGCGGCGGCGCATGAGTTCCTATTTTCAACCATCGCGCATTGCGCGTGCCGATGCCAAACTGCGTTCTCTGATCCATTCGATCGAAGAATTCAGTTATGAAGTCGTCCGCACAGAAGATGAAGCGTTGATCCTGGAATCGCAGTTGATCAAAAGTTATGCCCCCCACTACAATATCCTCATGCGGGATGACAAGCGGTATCTGCTGCTGAAACTGGACCGGAGCGAAAAGTATCCCACGCTGAAACTGGCACGGATCCGCAAGAGTGACAATGCGGAATATTTCGGCCCGTTCCCCAAAGGCAGTGCCTTGCGCATGACGCTGGAATTTCTGCTGGCGCATTTCGGTCTGCGCGCGTGCCGCACTTCCGAACCGGATGAAGAGACACGGAAACGCTGTCTCAAACGTATCGTCCATGACTGCTGCGCCCCCTGCACCGGGGCAGTAACGCAAGCGGAGTATATGGAACGGGTCGAGCGCACACTTGCCGTCCTCAACGGTGATCTTACGGAAGTCATTGCCGCCGTCAGAGAAAAAATGATGCAGTATGCTCTGGAACAGAAATATGAAAAAGCCGCCCACTGCCGGGACGTTATCACCAATCTGGAAGCGGTTTTCGGCAAAAAGAACCGTACCTTTGAACGTTCATTTCTGCCGGGGGGCGGTTCCGGAAAAGCCTCTGTTGAGGCGTTGGCAAAAGCATTGTCGCTGGAAAATCCGCCCGTGTCGGTCATCGGGTTTGATATTTCCAACATCCTCGGCAAGTTGGCAGTCGCCAGTCTGGTCGCCTTCAAAGACGGCAAGCCGGATCGTGACAATTACCGCAGATTTCGCATCAAGACAGTTCATCAGAGCAACGACTTTGCGATGATGCACGAAGTCGTCACCCGCCATTTCTCCCGTTTGCTCGCCGAAAAAAAGCCGCTGCCGGATCTGGTCATGGTCGATGGCGGCAAAGGGCAGTTGTCCAGTGCCATCGATGCACTGATAAAGGTCGGCTGTCCGCCGCTGCCGATCATCGGTCTGGCGGAACGCAACGAAGAGATCTATGTGCCGGGGCGCAGTGAACCTGTTGTGCTTGACCGTCACAACCCCGCATTGCAGATGCTTCAGGCATTGCGTGACGAGGCGCACCGTTTTGCGATCTCCTATCACCGGGATCTGCGCAACAAACGGATCGAACAGTCCGTACTGGATGAGATCCCCGGTATCGGCGGACAGCGCAAGCGGCAGCTGCTGCGCACATTCGGTTCTCTGCGGGAATTGAAGAAAGCCGATGCCGCATTGATCGCCCGGCGGGTCCCCGGTATCGGCGAGGCTCTGGCACAGCAGATCGTGGACAAATTAAAAACTCCGCTTTGATTGAAAGGCTGTGTACTAAAAAATCCGCGCGAAGCGGCCGAACGTCGGCCTCGGTAGTGGTCGGCTGTCGCCCCGTGCGGGGCTCTCGAGCCTCCGTCTGTATCAGGTCGTACCCGGACGTGCTCCAGCTCGCCGGGAGCGATGCCCCGATAAAAGAGCGAAGCGTATTTTATCGGGGCGTTGAGCGAACGGAGCATTCCGAAGCCCCTGTAAAAATCAGTCAACGCTTAGTACAGAGCCGATTGAAAAATATTTTTTGTGTGCTATATTATCTGCGTTTCAATTATAAACAGCAAAGGATTTTCAGCGATGAACAATGTATTGGGTATGCCGGATTTTGTGACCGTTTTCACCTCCGGAAAAAAGCAGGAGTTCCGTGCGGATGAAATGCTCTCTCTGGACGATATTTCTGTCAAACTTCTGCCGGATGAAACCGGTTTGAAAGTTCAAGTTACAGCAATGCAGACCCCGGTGGAATATATCCGCCTCCGCTGGCTGAAAAAATTCCCCGCTTCCGCCCGCTTCCTCGGGGATGCCTGGGAGCGTTCTTACGGCGATTTGCAATGGAATTCCGCCAACGCCTCCCGCCTGATGCCGTGGTATTTTCTGATGAATTGCGGAAATGTGAACGGCGGATACGGCGTGAAAGTCCGCGCCTCTGCCATGGCTCTCTGGAGCGTGGATGAAAAAGGTGTGACCCTCTGGCTGGATCTGCGCTGCGGCTGCAAAGGGGTCATCCTGAACGGCAGGACTCTCTCTGCGGCGGAAGTCGTTTCCAGAGAGTATTCCGGAATTTCCGCTTTTGCCGCCGCACAGGATTTCTGCAAAGTCATGTGCAGTGACCCGCTGCTTGCCCCTTCCCCCGTTTACGGCGGAAACAACTGGTATTACGCTTACGGCATCAGTTCGCACGAAGAGATCCTCGCGGACAGCCGTTACCTCGCCTCACTCTGCGAAGGACTGGAAAACCGCCCCTTCATGGTCATCGACGACGGCTGGGAAATCATGCACCTGAAACCCGGCAACTCCGGCCCGTGGAACTGCGGCAACAGCAAATATCCGGATATGAAGAAACTCGCCGGTGAGATGCGGCAGTGCGGCGTGCGCCCCGGTATCTGGTTCCGTCCGCTCTGGAACGTCGCTCCGGAAATCCCCCGCGAATGGCTTATGCCCGAAAGATACCATACCGGACATCAGGCCCTTGACCCTTCCATCCCCGGCGTGATCGAACTGGTCAAAGAGGACATCCGCCGCATCTGTTCGTGGGGATATGAACTGATAAAACATGACTTTTCCACCTGGGATATGTTCGGCATCTGGGGCAGAGAAATGCAGCCGTGGCCGGGCGGCAAAGCATGGGGTGAACCCGATTGGAGTTTTGCCGACCGCAGCCGGACTTCCGCCGAAATCGTGGTGGACTTCTACAAAGCGATCCGTGAAGCGGCGGGAGACACCCTGATCATCGGCTGCAACACCATCGGTCACTTGGGAGCAGGGCTGATGCAACTCTCCCGCACCGGAGACGACACCAGCGGGAAAGCATGGGACAGGACCCGCAAAATGGGGATCAATACGCTGGCGTTCCGCCTCTGTCAGCACAAGGCGTTTTTCGATGTGGATGCGGACTGCGTCGGCGTTACCGGTGCGATCGGCTGGAAATGGAACCGCCAATGGGCAGAACTGCTTGCCAAAAGCAGTACCCCCTTGTTTGCCTCGATCAAACCCGGCGTCCTTACGGATGCGGAAAATAATGACATGAAACGCTTTTTCGCCATTGCGTCACGGCAGGAAATCGCCGCTGAACCGCTGGATTGGCTGGAAAATACAACGCCCTCTTTGTGGCGTTTCGACGGTGAAGAACAGCAGTTCGACTGGTTTGAAGAGGCGGGAACATCGCCCGATTTTATCACTTTGTAAGAGGAATGAGATGACACCGCTCGCATTTTTACTGATCGTATTTTCCGCCGGACTTCATGCCTCATGGAATTTGATGGCGAAACGCAGCAGTATGTGCATTGCATTTTACGCTGTACTGGCGTTATTTTCCTGTATGGTATGGCAGCATGTCTGGTTCTGGACGCCGGTGCATTATTTCAGTCTGCCGCCGCTTTTCTACCTTTGCATTGCCGGGGTGATCTGCTGTGAGGGGATCTACTGCACCTGGCTGGCAAAGACCTACCGGACGATGGAAATTTCCACTGCGTACCCGATGATGAGGGCCTTGCCGCTGATCATCATTCCGGTCATAACGGCATTGACGGGCTGGGGAAAACCGCTGAGTTTCTGTGCCGTTTCGGGTCTCGTCATCGTCTTTACCGGCTGTCTATTGATGCCGTTGAAAGATTTTTCGGATTTTCATCTCAAAAATTACATCAACAAGCGTATGCTTTCGATTTTGCTGGTCGCTTGCGGAATTGCGGGCTATACGATCCTTGACAGTCAGGGGCAGGCGGTTTTACGTTCTGCCTACCCGGAGTTGTCCAAGCTGACGGTCTCCCTCTCCTACTATGTTTTCCGGGGAACACTTCTGACGATCGTCCTTTTTGCCGTTCTTTTCAATAACCGGGAGGAGCGTAAAAACCTTGCGGAGTATATCCGCAAACGGAACTGGGTCCCGGCTCTGGCGGGGATCTTCTCTTCGCTGACATACAGTTCGGTACTCGTGGCGATGAATTACGTGACCAATGTGACCTACGTCCAGATTTTCCGTCAAATGGGGCTGGTCATCGGCGTTGCGGGGGGCATTATTATCCTCAAAGAACGCTGTACGGCAACCAAAATCACCGGGGTAACGCTCATTCTGCTCGGCCTTGCCGTCTCTGTTTTGTAAATTCCGCCGTTATAACTTGCTCAGAAGCCGAAATCGGGCTGGATCATGCCGAATTCATCGGGGGCATCGTCAGCGGGAGCGGGTTTTACCGTTTTTTCCTGTGCCGGTTTACGGGGGCGTTTGCGCAGAGGAGTATCATCCGCATCATCCAGAGCGAAGGTCTCTTCCTCAACGGCCGGAGTTTCCTCAACGACCGGAGTTTCCTCCTGTTTCGGCTCTTCCGTTACTTTTTCCGCCTCAACTACCGGCTCTTCTGTTACTTTTTCCGCCTCAACTACCGGCTCTTCCGTTACTTTTGCCGGAGTTTCCGTTATTTCCGGAAGAATGACGGATGGCATTTCAGGGCGTTCGACAACGGCTTTTTTTGCGAATTCTTTCGCCGCGGCAACGATCGCCATGATCTCTTTGGGAATGGGGATCTTTTTCTCTTCAACGGTGTTTTCTGACGGCGTTTCCGCTGTTTCATCCGCTGTTTCGGCGGCTTCGTCTTCCGGCTCTTCCGTTTCGGGATCTTCCGGAATGACCAGTGCGGCGATCTCCTCTTCGGTCAGATAACGGGAGTGGGTGACTTTGGTCATGGTCTTATTGCCGATCAGGAAACCGCGGGCCTTGGGCGCACGGACCGGGAATTCCATCAGATTGATCTCACGGGTCGCGGTTTTGCCTTTGGCATCCTCTTCGGTCCAGAGATAAATGGCATCCGCGCGGGGCGTAAGCAGTTCCAATTTACATCCGCTTGGGCAGAGCATATACTCTTTTTCCAGAATAAAACCGCCGATGCTGGTGCGTTTGCCGTAATATTTGCCGCTCTTGGTTTCGCGGTAGATCACGCCGAACTGGGTTTCGGAGTCGTATTTGCGGAAATCGTAAAGTTTGCCGAGGAAAAGTTTCTCCGGCACCATGGGAATGACCCGGTATTTGCCGCTCTTTTCGATGCACACCAGACGGTCATATTCATTGCAGACGATGGTATCATCACTTTTGATACCGGTTCCGACATAACCGTTGCGGCGGTCCCAGCCGACTTTGATATTGTTCAATGCGGCGGCTTTGCGGTCGATCTGTTCGATATTTTCGATTTCGGTGCGGCGGGGGAAGTTTTCGCCGTACTTCTTTTTGATTTCAGTAAGAACATCGATGGTATAGTCGATGAGGTGTGAAAGTTTGTGACGGATCTTTTTGATTTTTTCGTCGATTTCCCGCAATTCCTGCTGGTTTTTCTCGATATCGAACCGGGCGATACGGCGGACGGGCAATGCGAGCAGTTTATCGATATCTTCATTGGTCACATCACGCAGCAGCAGCGGACGGTACGGAGCAAGTCCGGCGTGGACTTCTCTGTATTCCTCTTCCTGACTGCGGCACTCTTCGATTTTCTTGTAGATACGGTTCTCAAAGAAAAGCTGCGCCAGCGTTTTGGCATGACGGAGTTCATTCTGACGGTCGAGATCGATTTCCAACTCCCGTTTGAGGTAGCCGACGAGTTTTTCCACATTGCGGCGGAGAACCTGACTGACACTCATCTGCACCGGTTTACGGTCGCAGATGACCACGATGCGCGAGGAGATGGAAACGGAGCAATCCGTATACATATACAACCCCTGCAAGGTCTGTTCGGGGGTGTAGCCGCGGGTCGGTGTCACCCGGATCTCCACATGGTCGGTCGTGAAATCGTCCACGCTGGAAATACGGATCTTATTCTTTTCGGCGGCCTTTTCGATGGAGTTCACCAGGGATTCCGTGGTGCAGCTGGCGGGAATTTCACGGATGACCAGATCACGTCCCTCGATATCAACTTTGGCACGCAGAACGATCTTGCCATTGCCGTCATCGTACTCCCGCACGTCCATCAAGGCTCCCTGCTGGAAGTCCGGATAAAGTTGGAAAGGTCTGCCCTGAAGCACTGCTATTTCGGCGTCGATAAGTTCGTTGAAGTTGTGCGGCAGTACGCTTGTGGACATACCCACAGCGATACCGTCGCTGCCGAGCATCAGCAGACTGGGAAGTTTTGCGGGCAGCACTACCGGTTCTTCCTTGCGGCCGTCATAGTTCGGAACAAATGGCGTAATGTCGTTGTTGAACATGGTCTCGTAAGCAAGTTTGGTCAGACCGCACTCGGTGTAACGGCCTGCGGCGGCAGGACTGCCGGTCAGAATATTACCGAAGTTCCCCTGTTTCATGATGAAATAGGGAACACTCAGGAATTCCACTTTTTCCGCTCCGGTCTTACGGTCACGGTAGGTATTTTCGATCACGCCGCCTTTGTTGGCAAGCACGACCAGTGCATCGCCGATGGAAGCATCGCCGTGGGGGTGATAGTGCATGGTATTGCCGACGATATTGGCGACCTTCTGGGTTCTGCCGTCATAAACCTGATACAATGCCCAGAGAATACGCCGCTGTACCGGTTTCAAGCCGTCATCGACATCGGGAATGGCACGGGAGCCGATCACATAACTGGCATAATCCAGAAAGTTCCGGTCGATCATCTTCCGGAAATAGTCATTTGTTCCCCGTTTTTTTTCGGCGGCAACGGCGTTTTCGGGGATTTCCTCGATATCCTCGGGTCTTTCGATCTCATCACTCATAATCCACGACCTCAAGGTTGTTCATAATATACTCTTTACGTTCGGGGGTATTTTCCCCCATGTAGAATTTCAGCACATCGCTGACACCGTGCATATTATCCAGTGTCACCGGGGAGAGACGCATATTTTCGCCGATGAATTCCCCGAAGTCATCCGGAGAAATCTCACCCAGACCTTTGAAGCGGGTGATTTCGCATTTACCCAGTTCAGCGGCGGCTTTGTCCCGTTCCATTTCGTTGTAGCAATAGATGATATCCTTGCCTTTTTTCACCCGGAAAAGCGGAGTTTCCAGCACATATAAGTGACCGGAAAGCACCAACTGGTCAAAAAATGAGAGGAAAAATGTCAGCAGAAGATTGCGGATATGAAGTCCGTCCACGTCAGCATCTGTGGCAAGAATAACTTTGTCATAACGGAGATTTTCGGTAGAATCCTCCACGCCCAACGCTTGCATGAGGAAGGTCAGTTCTTCATTTTTGTAAATCATTTCCATGGTTTCGCCGAAGGCATTTTTCGGCTTGCCGCGGAGGGCGAAGATCGCCTGATTATCGACATCCCGTTTCTTTTCCAGTGAACCGGCAGCGGAGTCACCCTCGGTCAGAAAAATCATCGTTTCCTTGGGTTCGACCTTGCGGGGCCACTTGTCGCCCACATGGAACTTGCAGTCCTTGAGTTTCGGAATACGCAAGCGGGTCTTCTGAGTCGCCTCACGGGATTTCTTTTTGACCTCCTGTATCTGCTTGTGCATGGCGGCGTTGCGGGCGACCTTATCCAGCACGACTTCAGCGACTTCGGCGTGTTTGTGAAGGTAATCGACCACCGCATCGCGCACCGCTGAAACGATCGGTCCGCGGACATCGGTATTACCCAGTTTGTTCTTGGTCTGGGATTCAAAGATCGGCTCTTTTATCTTGATGGCGATGGCACCGATCATACCGTCACGGATCTCATCGGCTTTGTAACTCTTGCCGGAAAATTCATTGATGCCTTTGAGGACACCTTCTTTGAAAGCGGAAAGATGTGTACCGCCGTCATTGGTGTACTGACCGTTGACGAAACTGTAAGAACTTTCGCCGTAATTGTCGGTATGGGTCAAGGCGAACTCCACAGTCTTGCTGCGGAAGTGGATCACGTCATAGAGCCGTTCCTCGCCGGTTTCGGTCTCCAGCAGATCCTGCAAGCCGTTGCTGGAATAGTAGCGTTCCCCGTTGAGATAGAGGGATAAACCGCTGTTCAGATAAGCGTACATCCACATCCGTTTCTGCAAGTAGTCCATGCGGAACGCATAATTGGCGGGAAAACTTTCGGCATCGGGGATGAACTCCACAAAAGTACCGTTGCGTTCATCGGTATCGCCGCTGTTTTCGGTCAGAAGTTTGCCGCGTGAAAAAACCGCTTCATGGAATTTGCCGTCACGGGTGGAACGGGCGCGGAAGTGTTCACTCAAAGCATTTACCGCCTTGGTACCCACGCCGTTGAGACCGATGGAGTATTGAAAAACATCATCGTTGTACTTGCCGCCGGTATTCATCATGGAAACGCAGTCCACGAGTTTATCCAGCGGAATGCCGCGCCCGTAGTCACGGATGGTCACGGTGCGGTCAACGACTGTGACTTCCACCTTGCGCCCTGCGCCCATGATAAATTCATCGATGGCGTTATCCACGATCTCTTTGAGCAGAATGTAGATGCCGTCATCGGGATGGCTGCCGTCGCCCATGCGTCCGATATACATACCGGGGCGCAGCCGGATATGCTCCAGCGGCGACAACGTTTTAATGGCATCACTGCCGTAATTGTTTTGCGGGGTTTCTCCCATGATACTCCTGTGTATTACTATAAAACAAATTAATATATCATGGTTTTGGCAAAAATGCAAATTTTTTGTGATAATAAGTTGCTTTAAGTAAAGTAAGAGGAGATGCGATGCAGCCCCGATGCCCCCGTATCATCCGGCGAATACGCCGTCTTTCAACTGAACGACCGGGTCACAGAGTTTGGCGATTTCGCTGTTGTGGGTGATCATTACGATCGAACGGTCGGGACGGTCCGTCCGGAGCCGGGCGAAAAGTTCGAGGATGCCTTCGCCGGTGCGGGTATCCAGATTGCCGGTCGGTTCGTCCGCCAGCAGCAGTTCCGGATCGTTTATCAGCGCACGGGCGATCGCCGCACGCTGCTGTTCGCCGCCTGACAACTCATTCGGGCGGTGGTGCATACGCTCTTTCAGACCGACCGTTTCCAGCAGATTTTCCGCCCGTTGGCGGCTCTCTTTGCGGCTCTGTCCGGCAAGCATTCCGGGGAGCATCACGTTTTCCCGGATATTCAGTTCCGGCAGAAGATGATACGCCTGAAAGACGAAACCGAGACGCCGGTTGCGGAACTCCGCCGCCGCAGAACGGGAGAGTTTATTCAAATTCACGCCCGCAACTTCGATGGTTCCTTCATCGGGTTTTTCCAGTGCGCCGATCAGGTGCAGCAGGGTCGTCTTGCCGCTGCCGGAAGCCCCCAGCAGACACGCCCAGCACCCGCGTTTCAGTTCCCAGTTGACGCCCCGCAGGACTTCCACAACTCCGCTGCCGACTTTGTAGGAACGGCGGACATTTTCCAATCGCAAAATCAGATCATCATTCATAACGCAACGCCTTTGCCGGATCGAGGAACGCCGCACGCAGTGCCGGGAGAAGCGCACCCAGTGTACACAATAAAATCGAGGGCAGCACGATAAACAGCACATCGGTCCCAACGATGTGTGCGGGCAGCCCGTTGAAAAAGTAGAACTCTTTGGGGAAGAGATCCACACCGAAACATTTTGAGGTGAAATCCAATATTTCATTGCGGAACGTGATGATCAGAAAACCGAGTGCCGTACCGCAGACACTGCCGATGACCCCGATAAATGTTCCCTGTAAAACGAAAATCATCATCACGGTACGGTCCGATGCTCCGAGTGCTTTCAGAACGCCGATCTCACGGGTTTTCTGGTAAACCGAGGTTATCAGCGTGTTGGCAATGCTGAACGCCGCGACCAGAACGATGAAAATAAGCAGAAAATACATCATATTTTTTTCGGTGGCAAGCACGCCGAGCAGCTGGCGGTTTTTCTCCTGCCATGAAGTCACTTTCAACAGCGGGAGTTCTTTGCGGATCTCCGCAAGCAGTTTGTCCTGGGCAAATGCGTCCGCCCCCCAGCCGTAGACGGCAGTCGCCGCTCCCCAGGGCAGTCCGATGAGTTCGGCGGCATCATCCGTTCCGACGAAAAGCACACTTTTGTCAAAGTCGTATTTTCCCATGGAGTAAAGCCCGACCACCTTGAATTCGGCGGGCAGACAGTGTTCCGCATCGGGGTTCATGCCGATCGAACCGTCCTCGCCGACCTTTACCAGATTGGTGAGTTTCTGTGCGGAATGGAGCAGTATTTTGCTGCCGATGCCGACGCTCCAGCGGTACGCCATGTAGACGCTGATGATCGCTTCGTTCGGTCCGAGACGGAGTTCGCCCGCCTGAAGTGCCTTCTCAAAATTCAGATGTTTTTTGAGTGCTTCTGCTGAAGTTCCGAACATCACCACCTGCGGGTCGAGGTTCTGACCGTTTTGCGCCAGCACCTGCGACATGACCACCGGAGCGGCACTGCCGCCGGCTTTCTTCACCACTGAAATCACGTTTTCAGGAGTCCGCAGGGCACGGCCGCTCTGCGTGGATATCTGAAAATGCGCCTGTGTTTCGATGAGTTTCTCTTTCATCAGATCGGTAAATCCGGTCATGACCGCCACGACCACCATGAGAACAGCAACGCCCAGCGTGACACCGAGAATACTCAGCACCGTGATCAGTGATACGGCACTGCGTTTCGGCCGCAGGTATCTGCCGGTCAGAAAAAGTTCGGTACGCATAAGATAAAATCTCCCTGATTAACGCAGTTTCAATGTGGCAAGAGCCAACAGTGTACAAATTCCGGCGATGATCCAGAAACGGACGACGATCTGTGTCTCCGTCCAGCCCAGCCGCTCAAAATGGTGATGGATGGGCGAACAGAGAAAAACCCGTTTCCCCGTAAGTTTGAACGATGTCACCTGTATCATCACCGAGAGAGCCTCCATGACAAAGACCCAGCCCACCAGCACCAGCAGCACCTCCTGCCGCACCAGTACAGCAAGCATCCCGATGATGCCGCCCAGAGCCAGACTGCCGGTATCCCCCATGAACATCGATGCCGGGTGGCAGTTGTGCCAGAGAAAACCGATGCACGCACCGCAGACCGCCGCCGAAAAAACCATGGCTTCGCCCGCACCTGAAATAAAAGGGATATTCAGATATTCGGCGAAAACCTTATGCCCCATAAGATAGGCAAATCCGGCGTATGCCAGCGTGCAGAAAATCGTACATCCGCTGGCAAGCCCGTCCTTCCCGTCCGTCAGATTTACGGCGTTGCTCGCCCCGACGATGACCACGACTGCAAGCGGAACGGTGAAATAAAGCGAACTCAAATTGCACCAGGTGACGGGTGTTTTGAGGAAAGGAACCATAAAGCAGTCCATATAATCTTTCAGCGCAGGCGTCCGGGTCATGCCCCAGACGGCACATGCCGCAACGATGATTTGCAGCAGAAGTTTCAACTTGCCGGGGATGCCGTCCCGCCGTTTGTAAACGACTTTCATGAAGTCATCGTAAAAGCCGATAAGCGAAAACGCCAGAGCCGCTCCCCAGAGGATCAGGGCGATCGGATTGGTGATCTCCGTCCACAGCAGAGCGGAAATGAGGATCGCCCCGATAATGAGAATTCCCCCCATGCAGGGCGTCTTATCCTTTTCGCGGTCGATCATCTCCTGCGGCAGACCGAGTCCTTCCAGACGGGTCGCCGCCTGTGCGTTGAGCGATTTCAGTTTCCGCGCCGTCCAGCCGCCGAGCAGAAGAACGATCAGAAATGAAGTCAGTGCGGCACCGCCGGTGCGGAACGTAACATAATCAAACAGACGCAGCGGCGACCAGAATTTGGCAAAATCACTCAGCAGATACAACATTTTTCAATAAACTTCCTTTTTTTGATTGCACGGACATACTATAGCACACTTTTTCAATTCCCCAAATCAAAAAGCGTAAAAAAACAGTAAAAAAATAATAATTGCCTTGAAAAATTTTTGTTTCGGTGCTACATTTCCAAATGGCAAAGAATGTTTGCAGGCTTTCACTTGATTTTACAAATAAAGAAAGGTATAAAAATGAGTCGTAAAGTTATTATCGCCGGAAACTGGAAAATGAACAAGACCGCCGCCGAAGGCAAAGCCCTGGTCGAAGCCCTGAAACCCCTCGTGGCTGATGTGACCGATGCCGACGTGGTCGTCTGCCCCCCGTTCACCACGATCTCCGCTGTTGTCGAAGCCGCCAAAGGCTCCAACATCAAAGTCGGTGCCCAGAACATCCATTGGGCGGAAAGCGGTGCTTTCACCGGTGAAATCTCTGCCGCCATGCTCAAAGAAACCGGCATTGATTACGTCATCATCGGTCACAGCGAACGCCGTCAGTATTTCGGCGAAACCGATGAAACCGTCAACAAACGCATCAAAGCCGCTCTCGCCGCTGACCTCATTCCGATCGTCTGCATCGGCGAACTGCTGGAAGAACGCGAAGGCGGCAAGACGGAAGCCGTTCTCGATACTCAGCTCAAAGGCGGTCTGGCTGACCTGACCGGCGACGATATGAAGAAGATCGCTCTCGCCTACGAACCCGTCTGGGCGATCGGTACCGGCAAAACTGCCACCCCCGAAATGGCTGAAGAGACCCACGCTTTCATCCGCAAGACTCTGAACGATATGTTCGGCAAAGAGATCGGCGAAGGCGTCCGTATCCAGTACGGCGGCAGCATGAAATCTGAAAATGCCCAACAGTTGGTTGCCCAGCCCAACATCGACGGCGGTCTGATCGGCGGCGCAGCCCTCAAGGCTGACAGCTTCTCCGCTCTGGTGCATAACGCATTGACCGAGTGATCCGTTCCGGAACAGGCGCAGTCCTCCCTGTGAGGAGTCTGCGCCGTTTCCGGTTTTACTGAATTCAACAAAATCAACAGAAAAAGAGGCGCTTATATGTTGGTATTTCTCTATGCGCTGGTCGTGATAATCTCCGTTTTGCTGATCGGAATTATCCTGATACAGCCCTCCAAGTCCGGAGGAATGGGAGCCGCTTTCGGCGGTGTCGGTGAATCCGTTTTCGGTGCGCAGGCCGGCAGTCATCTCACCAAGGCGACTGTGGTCATGACAGCCGTTTTTCTCGCTCTCTCTCTGATTTTGGCCGCTCTGATCGGTCATGGTTGGGACAACGAAGAGTCCAAAGGCGTGGACGCTCTGGTCGAAGCCAGCGCAAAAACCGCTCCGGCTGCACAGAAGTAAAAACGGAAAGGTTCGGCAAATGAAGGCAGGTAAATTACTGAAAATCGCTATGCTCGGGGCTGTACTCATGCTCCCCTGTCTCCTTTTTGCCGCGCCCGTTTCCCAGACAAAAGAAAAAGGCCGGCTGTTCCAGCGGGTCGGTATCCGGATCGAAATCGCAGCCAAATCGCCGGTTCCAAGCACCTTGAACGGCAAGATCCGCACGTTCCGTCTGACAAATTCATGGCTGCTGATTTTTATTGATTATACCCCGCAGGGAAAAAATCAGTGGCTTGATGATGTCGAACTGGATATGGAAGTCCTGATCCCGGACGATGCGAAGAAAGCCAAAAGCAGTTACGTGGTTTTCAGCGGAAAAATCCCTTTCCGGTTCGTCTTGATGGATGGAAGGACAAGAACTGCCGTAATGGCGATCCCGCCCCACTTTCTGGAGCGTTATCTGCCGCGGATGCGCAAACTTACTGCCGCTGCTGTCAATATAAGAGCCGTATTCAGAGACAGCAAAGGCAGAGAACTCGGGATCGGATATTATCCCTCCCGCAGTGAAAAAGATTCAAAAGAATTTTTTGAAAAAATATTGAAAAAACCAACCACTTATACCGTGGAAGACAGTGTACTGCCCAGAGAGGAAACTCCGTGGCAGTTTATGAATTATGACCAGAGCGATCTGGTTCGGACCAGGCAGAATAAATAGAAATATTATAACATAAGAAAAAAGGTGACTCATGGCAGCGAAAGAAACAAAAGTGCTGGCGATCGATATCGGCAGTGACAGTTTGAAGATTGCTGAATTTGATTATCCGGCAGGCGGCGGAATCGTCCTGAACGACTTTGCATTCCGCAGATTCGATGGCGAGGACGATGAGCAGGGGATCGCTTTTTACCAACTCTACCATGAGATCCTTAAAGAGAAGAAATTTACAGCAACTCAGGTAACACTGACCATTTCCGGTCAGGCCTCCTTCTCCCGTCTCAGCAAACTCCCGCCGCTTCTGGGAAACAAAGGGGCGATCCAGCGCATCGTTGAATACGAAGCACGGCAGACCGTTCCGTATGCCATGAACGAAGTCGTCTGGGACTATCAGCTCATCAGCCACTCGTGGGAGGAAAAACACGAGGAGGAACAGGAAGACGGCACTGTCGTTGAAGTCGCCGATGCGCAGGAAGAGTTTGAAGCCCTCTTCGTTGCAATCAAAAATGACCTCGTGACCCGTTATACCAACATCATCGAAGATTCCGGCAAAGAGATCGTTTCCGTTGAAATCGCCCCCGTTGCTCTCTATAACGCCGCCAAAGGCGGTCTGCAGTGCGGCGAAGATGAGTGCGTACTGCTTCTGAATATCGGCGGAAAAGGGTCGAACCTAATGATCGCCGACCACAACCGCGTCTTTATGCGCAGTATCCCGATCGCCGGAGATGCCATTACCAATCAGGTCGCCAAAGAGTACGCCATCAGTTTCAATGAAGCCGAAGAACTGAAAATGCGTCACGGTTTTGTCGCCCTCGGCGGTGCTTACGAAGAGCCGGAATCCATCGTGGCGGCAACGATTTCCAAAATCGCCCGCAACGTGATGACCCGTCTGCACGGCGAAGTCAGCCGTTCGATCAACGCATGGCGCGCCCAGCACGGCGGCAATGTCCCCACCCGGGTACTGCTCTCCGGCGGCGGCTCTGTCATGACCTACATCACAGACTTCTTCCAGGAAAAACTCCGGGTCCCCGTGGATTACCTCAATACGTTCGGTTTGATCACGTTCTCAAACCGGGTGGACAAAAATGCCCTTCAGGAAGTCGCCCCCATGTTTCAGGAGTTGATCGGTATGAGTCTGCATCAGATTGCAGAGTGTCCCATCGCTATTTCGCTGATCCCCCGCAGTATTCTCAAACAGCGGGAACTGGACTCCAAAAAGCCCTACTTCTACATCGCAGCGGCGTTTCTGGTCATCTGTCTGTCGGTGTTCAGTTTCGGTGTGAACCGCCGTTTCATCTTCGACAAGGAACAGGTCGATAAAGTTCAGGCAAGCGTCGATGCCACCAACCGTCAGGCGGCAACGATCCGGCAGTTGAACGACCAGTTCAACGCCGCCAAAGGACGCTATGACGAAATGGTCAACATCCTCAATGAACGTTCAAAATGGAACGATGTCATAATGCACCTGCAATCGATCATGCCTGATACCGTGTGGCTGACTGCCGTGGAAGGCGTCGGGCCGGTCGCGGCTCCGCAGACGACAGCAACCGACGGTTTCGGCGGTTTCGGCGGCGGCCCCGCTGAACCGGCGGGCGGCTTCGGCGGCTTCGGCGGGTTCGACGGCGGGGCAGCTCCCGCCAACGTGGTTCAGGTCGTAAAGAAGGAATTCAAGCCCATCGACTCTATCAATATGACGGAAATCACCGGTTTGCGACTGATCGGGTACTGGCTGAAAGTCGGCTCGGAACAGGCGCCGCTGCAGAGGTTTATCGACAGCATCGGCAAATCAGAATTCTTTGAACTTCCGCAGGGCGATCAGGAGTGGAAGCTGGTTGACAACCAGACCTCTCACGAATATTCCAACTTGGGGTCTTTCGAATTGACCATTAAACTCAAAACCCCGCTTAAAAAGTGATAGGAGGCGAAAAGTGAACCGCTTTGTCAAGAAAAATATAATGTTGGTACTGGTGTTTTGTGTGGCATTGGTGCTGGTCGCTTTCCTGCTGGGTTTGGCAGCTGTGCAGCACGCCCGCATGGCAAAATACATCAAAAAGACCGAAGAACTCCGCGATCAAATCAAGACACTGCACCAGCAGAAACCGGTGCCGGTCAAAGAGAATGAACGGCCGCTCAAAGTCAATACAGAACTTTATAACAAGGCAGCCGATGAAATCGAAATCTATTTCGGTCAGCCCTTCAAACCGGCAGTGGAGGCCTTTATTGCTGAACTCAACAAGAAGCGTCTGCCCCAGTTCAAAGAACCGTGGACACTTGAACGGCTGCGCGAAGCCTTCCGTGACGGCGTTCCGGATAAAGACGGCAACCAGAAAGGCTGGAAGGATATTCCGGCTGACAGTTTCCCGGAACAGCAGATGTATTTTGAAAACTTCCGTCTCCACAATTTCAGCAACTGGAATGCCGCCATCCATGTGTTCAGGGAAAATCTGGAAAAGTTGACCACCGAACCGCTTAACAGTGATACCACAGTCAATGAGATCCTGCTGGCTCAGTTGGGCGTTCCCCGTGTCATGGGGTTCAATCCGTTGCGCATGAACCGTTTCCTTGATGATTACCGGTTGAAACTGCTGGATCTGAATAATAAACTGGGCGTGGAAGCTGCGGCTTCCGATTTTACATTTCCCGGTGAAAAAGATAAAAGACTCTTCACCAAAGAACAGTTCCCGCTCATCCCGTTCCACATGGACGTGATCGGTGACCTCTTCAGTAAAATCTGCAAAACTGAACTGCGCCAGTTGGAAAACATCAAGAAACGCTCCTTTGAAGGCACTCAGGAAGGAAGTTTCATGCGGTACGATTATTCGCTCGAAGTCATCGGCACAATCGGCGAAGTCCGCAAACTGGTCAAGCTGATCGAAGGTGCTTATGCTGAACGGCGGCTCTATGTGGTGCGCAGTGTCTTCCTCTATCAGTTGAAAGACGAAGCCGCAGAATACATTTCTCCTGAAGATGTCGAGGATGATAAGAACGCCAACAACGATACGCCTTCTCCCGTTGAAACGACCGGCCGCCGCGGCCTCCGCGGTGCCCGGGCAAAACAGCAGGAAAATACGCAGGAACCCACGATGTCAGAGACACTCAAAAAGCGTCTGGAAGCCAATCGTCTCGCTGAACTTGAACGGGAAAAAAGTCTTAAACCCACTGAACGGAGCAGTTACGGCCGTCTGCTGGTCGGCGAAGAAAAAGAGTGCCGTGCAGTGATCGATGTCAGTTATATCGTAAAACCCATTCCGGCGATTCAATAAGCGGAGGTCTATTGTGGAATTTATCAAAAAACATTATGAAAAGTTGGTGTTGATCGTTTTGCTGTTTGCATTCATCGGCTCTATGTTTTACGTGTTGAACATTATCCGTGAAACTGCCGAAAACAAAGGTCTGGCGATCTCCACCGGTAAAGCAGACCAAATTGCCCTTAATGGTAAAGATAAAATTTTCAACAGCGATTTTCTGGTGAAAGACAATTTGGGCAAGTGGAACCAGAGTGCGCAGCGGAATAGTAACTTTGCCAATATGACCTCCGATCTGGTGATCCCGCTGGAACTTTCATTCTGTCCGTTTGAAGACTGCGGAAATATGATCCCTTTCGGTTATATGAGCGGCAAGAACTGTCCCTTCTGCGGAAAACTTCTGCCCAAACCGCCGAAACGTAGAGTTTCCCGTTTCCGCAGAACCGAAGAGGACCTTGACGGTGACGGTATTCCGAACCGGGAAGAGGAAAATCAGAAACTTGATCCTCAAGATCCGTACGATGCCCTCTATGACCGTGACCGTGACGGTTTCTCCAACGTCTATGAGTATATGAATGGTTACAAGATGCACCTTGCCAAGAGCCATCCGCCCATGTGGCATCGTCTGGTGCTGAAAGAGTTGGGCCGTCAGAAACTCCCCGTTATCTTCAAAGCGGTGAATACCAATAATTCCCCCGATCAGAAGAGATGGGATATTCAGATCAACCACATGAATCCGCGCGACATGACCGTTTTGAGAACGACTGACGTGACCTCCCTCGGCGGACTGCTCACCATCGATAACCGCGAATATCAAATCGCCCGCATCGAACTGCGGCAGACCAAACTGCCCACCAAAGAGGGCGAAAGTCAGCGCATGAAAGATGAATCCATTATCTATCTGGAAGAGACCGGCGGCAAAGACCGGATCTCCATGCAGATCGGCAAGGACGTATTCTCCTCGGACGTCAAGGCTGTGTTCATTGATCACGGCATGATCGACAAGGAAGGCAAACCGGCCCAGTTCATTGTCGGTTTGAAGCAGAAACTTACCGTAGGAAACCGGCGGAATGCCCGGGAGACTTATCTGCTGCACACGATCGACACCAAGCGGAACATGGCTCTGCTGGTCGATGCCAAGACGGAGAAAATTCCGGAAAAAGTTGAAGAACAGATGTGGGTAACGCAAAAAGGACATATCCCCGAAGATATGCGTATCAGACCTGTTCAGAAAATTACAGAGACTGTCGAGGGCGAAAATATGCCGGAAAATATACCCGGCGGCAGACGCCGTTGATTTTCAGGGAGAGAAAAGCGGAAAAAAACGGTTTTTTATTGAAAAATTTAAATATTTTAACAAGAAAACTGTCAATGACGGCAAGTTTTACTTGCTATTTGTGGAAATTGGGTGTAAGTTATCGTATTGACTGTAAAATTGTGATTTTTTTATGAATAATATAAATTCAATAAGGGATATTAGAGAATGAGTTTGATGAACCGCCGATTTGCTGTATGCGGCATGGCTGTTTTTGCAGTTGTCGCGATCGCCGCTGACATCCAAGGGGCTCCCGTCGGGGATTTGGTCTTCGTCGATGAAGAACAATATCAGAAAAGTGCCGACAAAGAAATTGCCGCCCGCAATGAGGTGTTTGCAAGACAGGATGCCGCCATCAAAAAAGCAAAAGGACTGGCAGCCAAAGAGAAATTTGCCGAAAGTGTCTCTCTGTACGATTCCGTAAAATTTGAACTTGAACGGATGATAAAAGAGTCCTCATCCTCCATCGCCCGCAAAAGATTGCAGCAGTTTGAAGAAGAGATTTCAGAGATCCGCAGCCGCTGGGCAAAACAGGTGTTGAAAAAAGCAAACGATGCCGTCGCCAACGGACTTTATAATAAGGCTATTGTGGAAGCATCGCAGATCCAGCATATCGATCGCCGCTTCTCTGCCGAAGCAAAAAAACTCATTGATGACGCATCCAAAAAACTGAAAGCCTCTGAATTCAAAAAAAGCACCTCCCTCGAAACGATCGATCCGAAATATCAGGAGCGGCGTGACAATGTGGAACGTCTGCTCAAACAGGCCAAAACCTATTTCCTGAATAAGAAATATACAGAAGCACGTAATTGCATCGAAGAAGCATATTTGCTCGACCCCACCAACTATAATGCGATGGAAATGATGCAGATGATCTATGCCAAACTGTATACTTACGGTATCCGTCGTCACAAGGTCGATGCTTCCGGGATTGCGGCAGAAGCGCAATGGAGTTGGGTCGAACCGGTCTTCCCCATCCACCAGAACGAAACAAACGACTCCGGGGAACGCATCGATCCCGGTACGGACTCTGTGCTTGCGCACATGGAGCGCATCATCTTCCCGACGTTCTCATTCAAAGACATTCCGATCACCAAATTGATCGACCAGCTCAACCGCCGCAACAAAGACTTTGACCCCGATCCGGCAAAAGAGGGCGTGAATATCGCCTTCAAGAGCAGTGCCGGAACGAAAATCCCGACCGTCAGTATCGACCTGACCAATATCCCGCTGAGTGAGATCATCCGTTATGTCTGTGCCGATACCGGCTTGAAATACCGTGTCGAATCCGATGGCGTCGTGATCGGTCCCCAGGTCGACCCGATGCAGGAACGCCATTTCCCCGTGCGCCGCACGCTGATCGAAGGCATTGCCGCATCCGTTTCCGGCGGTGATGCTGCCGGCGGCGAAGGCGAAGGCGGTGAAGGCGGCCCCGGCCCGGAGGCAGGTCCTGCACCCGCTCCCCGTGCTGCTGACGAAGGCGGTGGCGGCGGTGACACTGAGGGCGAATTGGGCAAACTCGGTGAAGGTGCCGACACCAAGGAGTTTTTCAGCAACGTGGTACACTCAAAGGTCGCACCCGTTTCCAGTGCCTCTCTGCAGAATTATTTCTCCGCCCGCGGTATTGAGTTCAAGGAAGGCTCCTCCATCCTTTACGATCATGGCCGCAGCCGTCTGACCGTGCGCAACACGATCGACAATCTGCGGAAAATGGAAAAACTGATTTTACAGCTTGACGGCATCAAAACCCCCATGATCCTGGTCGAGATCCGCTGCATCGAAGTTTCTGAAAACGACTTTCAGGAACTCGGCTTTGACTGGTCGATCAACTCCGACAACCGCAGGATCGGCGGTCATTCCGGCAGCAAACGCGAATGGGCTTTGGATCAGGTCGATGATAAAAGCATGAATCAGCTGATCCGTCCTCTGGAACAGGCGATCGCCAATGTCGCAAGCGGAACTCTCATCAATCAACTTGATATCTTCCCCGCCCTTTTCGGAACTTCCTATCCGTTCGGCAAGGATTTCAACTTCAACCTCTCTCTGACGGTGAACGCCATCTGTCAGAATACCCGTACGGAGACGCTCTCCGCTCCCAAACTGCTGACCGAAAGCGGCTCCAAGGATGCCGCCATGATCAAGCTGGTCAAAACCCACTACTTCCCCGATGAATGGGAAGAGATCGAAGTAGATGAAGAGAACGGCGGCGTCGATATTACTCCGCCCCGCCCGACCTTCGATGAACCCACGGACGTCGGTATTATTTTCAGCGTCCGCGCCAGAGCGAACCCGGATAACCGCACGATCAACTTGCAGCTTGATCCGCAGATCGTCAACTATATCGGCAATGACTCGTACGACATCACGATTTACGGTAATGAAATCTCCGCCGACGGCCCCAATGCCTACAAAGAGACCAAGCGCGATTTCCATTATCAGATCTGGATGCCCGTCTTTACAGAACGTGCTTTGAGTGTGAAAGTCAACGTTGTTGACGGCTGCACACTGGTTCTGGGCGGTATCACTCAAAACCAGATGTCCACCCGCGTGGATAAGTGGCCCCTGCTCGGCGATTTGCCGTTTATCGGCCGTTTCTTCCAGTCCCGTGCGGAGGTCGGCACCAGAAACAATATGATGATGTTCGTTACTGCCCGTCTGATCAACACCAGGGGCGTCCCCGTGGAACAGAATGTCGAAAAAGGCATTCCCGATTTCTTGCGTTAACCAAGCCGGAGGCTATAAAATATGATGAATATGAAACAAACATGGTTGCTCTCAGCGGTGCTTTGCGCCGGAGTCTTGTCTGCGGCTGAACCCGCCAAGAATGCACCGAAAGTCGATATCCCTGACTCTGTACGCAACACGCTGAACAGAACCCAGATGGGATATCAGGAGTTGGAACGGGTCGCCAATGCTGCCGTTGCCGAAGGAAACAGACTCTTTCTGGAAAAAGAGTATCTCAAAGCCGTGGACCAGTATTTGAAAGCCGCGACTTCCTACCGTTCCTTTGCAAGTAAGAAGTTTGTACAGCAAACTCAGTATTGCCGTAATCAGATTTTGAAATGCTATACCGCACAGGCAGAAGCCGCCATCGAAACCGCCGAACAACGGGCAAGCGTCCGGGACTTTGAGGAAGCCATCAAGATTTGCCGGGAGGCAATCTCCTACTGCCCCGAATACAAAGAACGGCTCAACGCACGTATTGCGTTCTATGAAAAAAGATTGAACGCCGCCGCAAAACGGCAGGAGTTGTCGGAAGAACAACTTCTCCCCAACAAGAAAAATCAGGAGTATCAAATCCAACTTCTGCTCGAACAGGGCCGCAAATTTGTCTCTACCCGCCAGTATGCCAAGGCGATCGGCCGTTTTCAGGAAGTGCTGTTGATCGATCCGTTCAATGATACTGCATTGCAGAATATTGAGGCCGTTTACAACCGCTTGGGCAAAAGCGGTGCAGAACGCTACAAAGATACACACCGCAAGATGATCGCTGAAGCGGAATGGGAATTCGCTCTGCCCTATCTGCCTGCTGTTGCCGCCTCCAACGCCGATAATATGGTCGCTCAGACTGTCGCCCCCGGCGGAGAAACAAAAGTCAAAAAGACCCAGCGGCAGCTCAGCGAACTGGAACAGAAACTGAACAGCATTGTTCTCAAACACATCTATTTTGAAGAAGTTCCGCTCTCTTCTGCGATCAAGTATCTGCGGGATCAGAGTAAACTTTATTCCCCCGACCGTATCGGCGTGAATATCATCGTTCGCAAACCGACAGAAGCCGAACTCGCTGCGGAAAAGGCCGCCGCCGGTCAGGATGGTCAGGCGGCTCCTGAAAACCCCGCTCCCCAAAATCAAAATCCGGATGAAGAGTCCGACGAAGATGACGAAGAGGAGGACGAAGAGGAAAGTGAGGAAAATCAGGAACCGAAAGTCTCCATGATCCGCCGCAACGTGACATTGATGACTGCTTTACGCGACCTTTGCGAAAGTTTGGGCTGGCGTTCCCCGAAAATCGACCGCTACGCCGTTGTTCTCGCTCCGAAGAACGTGGCTCTCGAAGATATGGAACACCGCATTTTCCCCGTTGACCGCGATGCACTGGAACAGGCGGTTGCCGCCGAAGGTCCCATCGACGGTCCGGACGGCTCCAAGAACCTCCGTTCTTTCTTCAGCAAACAGGGGGTCAAGTTCCCGCTGAAATCGACGATCGTTTACGATGAAAAGATCAGCCGCCTTATCGTTAATAACGTGAATGACGAACTTGATCGTATCGAACAGAAAATTCAGGAGATCGTGCAGATCCAAAATCCCCAGGTCCAGATTTTGGTCAAATTTGTTGAAGTTGCCCAGAATGACCTGAAACAACTTGCTTTCAACTATAACCTTGCCATCAACAAGGACAACGCCGATGGCCGTATCCGGATGCAGGACAGCGGAAATTCGCTTCTGCGTTATTACAGTGCAGAAAACAAAGGTCCTGCGACTACGACCGTTGATGAATTCGGCAAAGATGCCCAGTTGACTTACAGTTTCAGCAACTCCAAAGGAACCTCCTTTATGGCAAGTCTCTTTGCGCTGAACTGGGCCGACAGTTCGGACGTGCTGTCCGCTCCCCGTGTGACAACGCTTCCCGGACAGACCGCAACGATCAAGATGTTGGAAAAACATTACTACCCGGATGAATGGGAAACCATTGATGCCCCGGAAACTCCTGAAATGCCGGAAGGCGATACCTTTACCAAGGTCTGGTATGCAACCAAGGACCCTGATCCGCAGCCGACCTTCGATGAAATGGATGAACTGGGTATTTCATTCTCCATCACTCCCCGTGTTGACGGAGATCTGATCCGTTTGGACGTCTCTTTCCCGATCAAGACGTTTGACGGCTGGGATGTGTATGACCCCCGCGATCCTGAACCCAAACCGGCTCCCGACCCGAACAACCCCGATGCGGATACCGACAGTGACGATGACGATGCTGAATACTTCAAAAAGCCCCGTTTCAACGTCCGTCAGATCACGACTTCTGCGCTCGTTGCTGATGGTGAAACCATCGTGCTGGGCGGTGTGACCATGGATACAACGGAACGTTTGCAGGATAAAATTCCGATCCTCGGTGATCTTCCGCTGATCGGCCGTCTTTTCCAGTCCAAGTACACCAAGGCGGAGAAGCGCAATCTGCTGATCTTTGTGACCTGTCGTCTGGTCAAGCCTGACGGTACGGCTTTCAACCCCTCCAATACCCGTACTCAGGGAACAGAGAGGATAAGCAACTTCTACCATTGATGAGATGAAGTAAATTAAATTAAAAAATCCGCGCGAAGCGCGTACTCGCCAGCGGGTGCTACCCGCACGTGGTCCAGCGGCGGAACGCTGGTCGCCGCCTTAAAAGGCGGCGAAAGTACAAGCGCAGCGGCCGAACGTCGGTCTCGGTAGTGGTCGGCTGTCGCCCCTCCGGGGCTCTCGAGCCTCCGGAGCTTTAAGTAAAATTCCGCGCGCAGCGCGTACTCGCCAGCGGGTGCTAC
>JAFTUS010000186.1 GCA_017466125.1 Lentisphaeria bacterium
ATATCCGATCATAGGTACTCCGCCGCAGAATTTTCCACGCTTCTTTCCTCCGGAAACAGCGGTCCGGGTTCTCTCGATTATAAGGTCCCTTTCAAAGGCGGCGAAGATAACAAGAACATTCAATAACATTCTACCGGAACTGCTTGAAGTATCAATATTTTGCGTAACGCTGACAAAGTGGATATTGTGCTTTTCAAAAAAACTTTGAAGTTCTGCAAAATCCAAAATTGATCGTGATAATCTTGGATTTAGTAGCTGGATTTATCCAGTATTACACGCCATGTTATAGTGCCTGCCAGAGCTGAGCAGAGATATGTTCTGCCAGTTGCCTTCCGAAGCCCCGTGCCGACCGGGTAAAGTCGGCTTTTTTTATTTTGCAGAATTGAAAAACTTATCAATAGGCAGTATATTACATTTGCGGTCAATCAAGGAGTTACAGTATGGCAAAGCCGACAAAAGAACAGAAACGGAAAGCGAAGCTCAAGGCAAAAAAGCAACAGGCGATCCACAATCAGCAATCGCTGACGGAACGCTTATCTGTTGCATTGGAGAAACTTTGCGAGCCGGTTTTGCCGGAATATATTGATGACTCCAACGGTCCGGATCTTACCGGACGGAGCATTGTTTGGCAAATGGGCGTGATCGCTTGGAATATCCATGTTACCGGACGGCAGGAACTTGCCGAATGTGCCTTTGTCGGGAGTAAACTTGATGCTGAACAACAGGAGATTGTTCGGAAAGAAATCGCCGGACTCGTTAAGCGAAAAATCGAACTTTATCCCCGGCAAATGACTGCAATACGGGATGTTGCAACAACGCTTGCAAACGGCTTCCCAAGGGCGAAAGCCCGACCGGGTGACACATTCCCCGAACTACCGCCAATGCCCGCCAGTGAGCCTAAAAAGCCCCTTTGTGCCGAAGACATCGCAACTCTGCGTAAAACGCTGAAGCTCACGCCGGTGAAGTTTGGAGAACTCTTCGGTGTTACCGCCAGAAAAGTCTCCGAGTGGGAACACGGAAAGTCACAGCCGACCGCAGAACAGCATAACAAGATAAAAGCATTAAATAAGGAAAATATACAATGAGTGCAGAAAACACCAAACTGCATTTTGCCGAAATTTGCGAGTGTATTTGGAATAAAATACAAGGTCAAAAAAAGCTTGATAAAAAGACCGCTGCTTCCATGAGGCAGTTTGTTGCAAACTTCACAATGGTCGCCTGGAACGCCTGTATAGCACAGAAAACCTTTGCTGATGTAAAGAAGTTTTTAAATAAGTTTGCAGATGAAAACTTTGATGGAGATCCATGTGCTTTGCTGCCGCTTTTGGATGCGGCTGAATTGAAATGGCGTGAATACCGGAATGATAAAAATATTATTGCCAGCGCAGAAGTTAAAACGGTCAACGGGAAGCCACAGGTTATTGCATATTTGAAAGACGAATCTCCAGAAATATCTTCGGCTTTCAAGCCGTTCCATGATTTGATGCAATCTCCGGAAGTTCAAGAGCGTTTGAAGAACACTCCTCCGGAAAAGTTGGAAGAAGAAATCGGAAAAATCGTTGCGGAATACAATGCTTCTCTGCCTCCGCCGGTTCCCTTCACCATAGATGATGACGACGATGAGGAGGATTGGGACTCGGATTATATGCCGATCAGTCCGGAAGATTTGGAATATGCTTATGAGTATACATTAAGCGATGTTTCGATAAAAGACAAAACTGAGATGCTCTCTGAATTTCTGAAATATCATCGTTTTCTTGCTCCGCTTTGCAAAGACATGAAACAACAGTTTGAGAATTCCGAACGTAATGGTGGTTCTGTCGCGGATTTGATTTTATCTGTTCTGGCTGTTGTTTCCCGTGATATCGAGTTGCCGATCTGTGATAACAGTATCCTTGATGATTTTCGGGAAGAAGCCAAAGGGCTTACAACAGATTTCCTCACCGACATAGACGATTTTCAAGATTCCCTGACAGGGTATTCTGAAATGTTTTTATTGGATTTTATTGCGGACAAAGTTGCCGGTTTCAATTTAGAAACCAAACAGCTGAAGAAAACATTGAATACATTGTTTGCGTGGGGGTTGTTGATAGAAAAAGAACGGTTGATACAGAGTGGCGATTTTGATGATTTTCAACAGGAAGAGTCCTATGATTTCGACAAAAACAATCTCCGGATATTTCAACTGCATGTAAAACTTCGCGGTTTCCGAGTTTCGGTAGATATCCTGGTCAGAGAGGACAGCACATTTGAGGAATTGCATAACCTTATAAATACGCTTTTTCAAAGAGATGACGATCATCTTTACCGCTTTGAATGTGAAGACGGCTGTACTGCTGTGCGGGATGAAATGGATATAGATGATGACGAGCAGCTTGCCGGAGAATGTTATATCGGGCATCATCTGTCTGAAGATTGTGGAGCATATTATCTCTTTGATTACGGAGACGAGTGGGAACATGATATTACTGTGAAGAAAATCATGCCTGCTGATACAAAAGAAAAATACCCAAAAGTGTTGAAAATTAAAGGTGTGCTTCCGGAACAGTATCCCGGATGAGAAAGACAGTTGCATTGAATTTGAACTCATTTATTGCGAAAGCATTTTTTAATCAGTTGTTCTGATTTTCCGGGAACTCAAAATTCAATGCGAAACCGCAGTCCAGCAACAGTCCATTGTCAGCGTGCCGCATAATCAATGTTTTTCTGTATTCTGGAGTTACTGTCGGGATATTGATTTCAAAGTCTTTCAAAAATTCCTGTGATGGCAGGATATCCTGCAACGCTCCGGCAATTACATCAAGTTTTGTAAGGATGCTGTCATCGATAAATGCGATGATGAATACCCTGATGGACTCTGCATCATTTTCCTTCAGAAACCAGACATAATCCCGGATAGACGAACTGTGTTCAAAAAGAAGTTCATCGAGTTTTTCGATAAATTCTCTTGTGAAATCGGCACATGTCGAAGTCCAAAAGCCTTGCAGTCTTATGTTGAGTATAAAAACATGTCCATCCGTATTTGCAATCATGTGTTTGATGATGTTGTGATCAATCAAATATTCCAGAAACATATACCGGCAATGAGAATACAGTTTATCAAGATACTGCATATCCTTTGCCGAATAAATATTAAAATTGGAATGTTGATACACATCATAAGTATTGAAATGTTTTATCATAATTATTTCTCCATAAAAGCAGCATATATTGCCGCCAGTTGACATTATCCGCCTCCGCAATGACATGAGCGAAAAATATGACAATGCAACTGTGAAAATGATAAAAAATTCATCTGAATCCTCTGACTTAATGGGATGCTTTTTGCTCCGGCAAACTTCAAATGTAATATATTGCATATTTGCTGTTTTTTCAAATAATCTATCGTTTCCCGAGTGACTTATTGAAAATAAAATAACAACAACATACCACCCGGCAAAACATAGGACAGGTGAACAAGCAAACCATCAAAAAATCTTTCATCCAGAACCGTTCGAAACATGTTTCCCCAAATTCATAAAAAAATCGGAAAACCCTTATTTTTTTTCTTGTAATTACGATTTAGTGTGATATAGTATGTTTATATATCATACTACCACACAAGTTGGATTTCGCAGCAGAAAGTTGTGGAATTGGCGAGTTCGCTAAAGTTTTATGGGGATTCTAATCATGAGAATGATAACTGCTACGACAGCATTTAAGATGCCGCTTCACGGCATCAATCTTCTGCTGTCCGCACATTCGGAATCCTCTACAGTTTTTCAAGCATCTGAAAAACTGTCTTGCG
>JAFTUS010000187.1 GCA_017466125.1 Lentisphaeria bacterium
CGGTAAAGGAAAAATTGACTATTGGATTGCTCCTGACGGGCTAGAAGCAGAACTCCCCAAAACTCCCAAGATGGAGAAAATTATAAAAAAACTACAAAGGAAAGAGGCTGCTGCGAAACATTAGGTTTTGCAACAGCCCCTCTTTGAAAAACGGAAGATGTTATTCGCCGAGTTCTTTGAGGGCGGCTTTGCGGCTCAGGCGGATCTTTCCGCTGGCGGGGTCGATGTCAACGACCTTGACCGTGACATACTGACCCTCTTCGCAGATGTCCGTGACCTTGTTGACACGGTAATCGGCGAGTTCGGAGATGTGGAGCAAACCTTCCATGCCGGGCAGGATCTCAACGAATGCGCCGAAATCACGGATGCTGACCACTTTGCCGCGGTAGATCTTGCCGATCTCGGCTTCTGCGGTACAGGCGTGGACACGTTCCAGAGCGGCTTCAAGGTGCTGCTTGTCGGCAGCCATGATCTTGACGGTGCCGTCATCATCGATATCAATGGAGGTACAGGTTTCCTCCGTGATCGCACGGATGTTCTTGCCGCCGGGACCGATGAGGGCTCCGATCTTTTCGGGATTGATGGTGATGACTTCCATACGGGGAGCGCGTTCGCTGATTTCCGGACGGGGTTCCGCGATGCATGCTTCCATCACATCGAGGATCTTCAGACGGGCAACGCGGTCGCGCTCCATGCCTTCGCAGAGCAGTTCGATCGGAATACCGGGCAGTTTGAGGTCGAGCTGGAAGCCGGTAATACCGGTACGGGTACCGCAGACTTTGAAGTCCATATCGCCAAAGTGGTCTTCCGCACCGATGATATCGGTAAGCAGCAGAGCCTGACCGTTGTCATCGGTCACAAGACCGCAGGAGATACCGGCGACGGGAGCGGTGATCGGCACACCGGCATCCATCAGAGAGAGCGTTGCGCCGCAGACGGATGCCATAGAGGTGGAGCCGTTGGAACTCATGATTTCAGAAACACAGCGGATGACGTAGGGGAAATCCTTGGGAATGACTTTGGAAACAGAACGTTCCGCCAGATTGCCGTGACCGATCTCACGACGGCCGGGACCGGCGATGCGTCCGACTTCGCCCACGCTGAAGTTGGGGAAGTTGTAGTGCAGATAGAAACGTTTGTTGTAAACGCTTTCAGGACTGGTGATGTCTTCGATTTCCTGAGCATCTTTTTCATTGCCGAGGGTGGTGATAACGAGAGCCTGAGTTTCGCCGCGGCTGAAAAGCGCACTGCCGTGAACCACGGGCAGAACCGCCACTTCAGCGGAGAGCGGGCGGATGTCGGTGATGCCGCGGCCGTCAGGACGGAACTGTTTGGTCAGGATGATACGGCGGGTGACATCGCGCACATGGTCATCGAACCCGATGGCGGTCATAAAACCGTATTCCTGATCGTCGAGATCGGCGAAACGTTCACGGAGAGCCTCACGCATATCGGCGCGGAGGGCATCCATGGCAACGGAGCGGTCTTCTTTGCCGGGGATGACGCAAACTTCTTCGATGCGTCCGGCGCAGAACTCTTCCATTGCCTTCTGGAGTTCTTCGGGAACGAGATAGAGTTTGTAATCTTTTTTCGGGCGTCCGGCTTTTTTGGCGAGTTCGATCTGGGCTTCGCACTGTTTGGTGATGGCTTCGTCAGCCTTGTACATGGCCTGACGCATCTGTTCTTCGGTAACGAAATCGGCTTCACCTTCGATCATGATGACCTGACCGGGACGACCGGCGTAGATGAGTTCGAGTTTGCTCTTTTCCATCTGGGCGCGGGTGGGGTTGATGACGAACTGGTCGTCGATCAAACCGACGCGGACGGCACCGATCGGGCCGTCAAAGGGCAGATCGGAAAGCATCAGGGAGAGGGATGCGCCCACCATGGCGAGAACATCGGGTTCATTGACGCCGTCGGCGGAGAGCATAGTTCCGCAGATCTGCACTTCATCAAAGAAACCTTTGGGGAAGAGCGGACGGATGGGGCGGTCGATCATACGGCAGGTCAGGATCTCCTTGGTGGAGGGGCGGCCTTCCCGTTTGATGTATCCGCCGGGGAATTTGCCTGCGGCGGCATATTTTTCGCGGTAATCGACCTGCAGGGGGAAGAAGTCCGTGCCTTCACGGGGTGCGCCGCTGCAAGCGGTGGTCAGAACGATGGAGTCCCCCATACGGACGAGACAGGCTCCATTGGCGAGTTTGGCGACTTTACCGGTGGAAAATTCCATGGTGCGTTCGCCGTCGAACTGGAAAACGATTTTTTCTTCAGCCATTTGTTTTATCCTTTTTGTTGCTGATGTTTTACCGTATGGTCCGACCGGCTGGACAAACAAAGTTGTTTCCGATGACTCGCGGAATCGCGGTATCAATCCCCGAAAATGCTTTCAGATGCTGATAACGCAAAATTCCACAAAATCGAGTCTGGCCGTACCATACAAATACAATTATATATAATATAGCACAACTAAAAAAAAAATCAAATGCAAAAATTAACAGGATGCGGCTGCTCCAAACCGCAAGTTTCATTTTTTTGCGTATTCTGATTTGCAAATCCCGCTTCGCCGTGCAATATTATAAGAATGGCTGTGTACTAAACATAGACTGATAAAAAAATCCGCGCGAAGCGCGTACCCCGCCCCGGCCCGAACGTCGGGTTCGCTGACACCCGGACGTGATCCAGCGGTGGAACGCTGATCGCCGCCTTAAAATGGCGGCGAAAGTACAAGCGTAGCGTCGATATTGCCTCGCATGAGGCAATACCACTCGCCGGGAGCGATGCCCCGAAAAAAGAGCGTAGCGTATTTTATCGGGGCGTTGAGCGGACGAAGCATTCCGAAGCCCCTGTAAAAATCAGTCAAC
>JAFTUS010000188.1 GCA_017466125.1 Lentisphaeria bacterium
ATTAAGTTTTCTCGTCGACCGGTCTATGGCAATTTATCTGGGGGATCAGGCGGTCCCCGCATTGACCTATGTCGATCGCATTGTGGATTTGCCGATCGGATTGTTCGCGGTTTCATTCGGAGCAGTGCTGATGGCTTCAATGACCCATGCCGCTGCTGATAATGATTGGGAGGCTATGGAACGTGAACTTAACTTCAGTATCCGCCACGTCTGGTTCATTGGTGCGCCAATGGCCGCTGCGGTGATATTTTTTCATAATGAAATTATCCGGGTCCTCTGCCTCGGCGGAAAATATACTTTAGCCGACCTTGAGGCTGCAAAATATGTCGCGATTTTTTACGGATTCGGAATTCCGTTTTTCTGTTCATTGAAAGTTATTCTGCCGGCTTTTTATTCAAGAAAAGATATGAAACGGCCATTTTATGTTTCTATGACTGCAATTGCGGTAAATTTGATTCTGAATTTGATTTTGATGTTCCCTTTGCGGCAGGGGGGGCTTGCTCTGGCAACAGTGATTGCCTCCGCTGTGAACAACTCTTTACTGCTGATACTGCTTTATCGAGATGGATTGCGCATCCATATGAAGTGTGTTATTTCGGTGATCCGTTCTGTGTCTGTTGCACTGTTTGCCGATTGGAGCGTATGGATGATTTTGCCGTTTGTTCGAAAAATTTCTACCTTCGGATCGCAATTTGTGAACGATATATTTATCCTTGCGGCAGTCGCAATCCTTTTCGGAATTATCTTTTTTGCCGCAGCTTTTATAGTTCATGCACCGGAAGTGCAGGAGTTTCTATACATCCTTAAACGCAAAAAAAGAACTTCATAAAGAATTTTCTTCTTGCCGACTGTTGATTTTATGGCGAATGTGCGATATATTATATGGTGACGTCCGGATGGCGGAATCGGCAGACGCAGCAGACTTAAAATCTGCTTCCTTCGGGAGTACGGGTTCAAGTCCCGTTCCGGATACCAGTTTTCGTTGCGCAATCCCTGTAAAAAGCAAGCTTCAGCTTATGAAAATAAATTTTCCCCGCTGGAGCTTTTTCTTTTTACCTTTAATTTTTGTTCTACAAAAATGGGATTGCTCACTTTTGTGCGGGTTGCCGTCGCTTCGCTCCGGCTCTCGGCTTCGCCTCGTCAAGTTCCACCTCCAGTACCATTTTTTTGTAATTTCCCGCTGAAAACTTAAAATTTCAGCGTGATTTATTTTGACTTGCTTGTATGTAATGTTGTATGTAATGTTGTATGTAATGTTGTATGTAACATTTACCCTCCGGGGAGGGGAATAGGTTTCTGGTTTCCCTGTTTTCCGACCCCGGAGGGTGATTTGTGGCACGGTGAATCGGTGCTGTCCGCAACTTTGCTGAATTCTTCTGAAGTCATTTTTTGTTCCCTCTGGGTGTGTTTCCGGATCGTTTGCCGACTTTTATGATTTGCGTTGGCACACCATTAAAGAATTGGAACAAAAGCAGTTGAAAAAGAAATATTCTCGTATGCAAATTGCTCATGTCAAAGCGATCGGTATAGATGAAATCCATACCGTCGATGAGGCAAAAAAATGGTTCTTCGACGGTTTATGACAGAAATATGCAGAAAAACATAAAAATCTGAAAGACGGAATTGAAAAAGACTGGAATTGCACCTATTGTTTAATAGCGAAAAAAAACAGTAGGGGGTAAGCAATGCCAGTCAATCTTTACTATACACAAAAAGTCCGTGGATTTCAACCTGAACAAGAAAAATATTTTTCAAAAAGTGCAGAAATCCATCTTAAACGCACCAAACACCATTGCCCTTATTGCGGTTCAAGAGATGTAACGGCAGAACCACTCCGCCGTCGAAGAGTCCGAGGTGAATCGTTGGGGTGCTGCCGGAAAGTTATACTGGAATTCACCATTCATCGACTATATTGTCACCGTTGTCATCACCGGGAAATGGAGCATATTCCGTTTCTTTCCCATCCCAAAGCCCGATTGACCAAAGCCTTGGAACGGACAATTCTGGAACTTCGTCCGCATATGAGTGTTCAGACTCTTGCCGACTTTTACGATTTGCGTTGGCACACCATTAAAGAATTGGAAAAGAAGCAGTTAAAAAAGAAATATTCCCGTATTCAAACCGCCCATATAAAAGCGATCGGCATTGATGAAATCCATGTTGGTAAAGGTATGCAGAATCAGCAATACTTGACTATCGTCCGCGATTTACAGTCCGGGGCAGTTATTCACGTTGGAGAGGGCAAGGGCATTTCAGCCCTTGCCGGGGCTTTGAAAAAGTTGAAGAAAAGTAAATTGAGGATAGTTACAATGGATATGGCAAATGCTTATTACTCATGGATTTCAGAAAATTTTCCCAAAGCAAACATCGTTTTTGATCACTTTCATGTGATAAAACTTATGAATGACAAACTTGACTTGGTCCGCAGGAGAATAACTGCCAAGATGGATGATGTGCAACGTAAACAGTTGAAAGGGCTTCGATTTATTTTTCTACGGAATAATGAGGATTTGCCGGAGGATGCCAGGCAGATTTTAAATAATATGCGTGGTGATTTTCAGGATTTGGGAGATGCTTATATGTTCAAAGAGGCATTGCGCTGCATTTACCGGCAGGCGAAAGACTCTTACCATGCCCGGATCGCTTTTCACCGGTGGTGTAAAATGGCGGAAGAAACCGGAATTCCGGAATTAAAGACCATGGCTCGAACCATTCGGGATAAACTGGATGGAATTGTGACCTATTGGACATTCCGTCATATCAGCAATGCAAAGATGGAGGGATTTAACAACAAGATCAGATGGCTGATCAAACAGGCTTATGGCTTCAGAGATCGTGAGTACTTCAAGTTAAAAATCTATCAACTGCCGGAAATTTCAAGCGAGAAATCAATATGAGTTTCTGTCATAAACCGTCGAAGAGGCAAAATCCGCTTGACTTTTGGCAAAACAGGTGATAAGTTATCGATAAGTTATCAGCCCGGGAATGAGGTGTTTCCGGGATATTGCAGAATTCACCCGAAACAATG
>JAFTUS010000189.1 GCA_017466125.1 Lentisphaeria bacterium
CTGCCGCTTTTATCGATTGTCCCGACCGTTCTTTCGTCATGTATGAAAAACCGTGGGTCATGCCGGCTGCCATACCGGATTCGATGCTGCCCAGACTCTCTGTAACTGCCAAACTTGAGCTTAAATCCGCAGATGTTGTCAGAGGAGTGCCGATTGCCGGTCAGATGACGCTCAAACTTCCGCCGAAATCCCGTCAGCTGGAACCGCGTTTTGTCATTGACTGGATCAATGACAAAGGAAAAGTCGAGTTCTCTCAAAGTATTTTCCCGCCGGCACAGGCGGAAGTGTTTCCCATTGAACTTTCTACCGAATTTCTCCGCGGCGGCCGCTATACTCTGAAGCTGGACAGCCGCTATAATGCCGCCAATGACAACCGTCTGGCGGAAGTTACCATCGCACCGAAAACTTTGCCGCTGCCGAAAGTCCGGGTCGATCTCAGCGAGGGCCGTCCGGTTGTCGCCGTTGACCGGCAGCGGCTGCCCGCCGTCCTCTTCTTTGCCCGTGCGTTTGCCGATACTTCGATTTACAAGCGTTATTGGGAACAGGACTGCTACAACATGCGCAAGGATGGTGTACGCATCTTTTGTGCCATGGGCGAACTCGGCAGCGATATGGAAAAAGATGTCAGTTCTTCGCTCGGTTCCATCTGGACGGGACCGGGACAATACAACTTTACCGCATTGGATAAGGAGATCATGAGACTTCTCTCCGCTGTGCCGGATGCCTATATTTTCCTGATGCTCCGCTGCGATGATCCGGTCTGGCGTAAAAAATCTGCCCAGGAAGAGATGATCACCCTCGCTTCCGGCCGCCGTCATCACTCCGTTTCCATGTCCTCCGACCGCTGGGCAAACGAGACGTGTGAGGCGATCCGCGCCACAATGAAACACCTTATGGAACAGCCCTACGCCCACCGGCTGATCGGCTGTCATCTGATTGCCGGGTTCGACGGACAATGGCTGATTTACAACGATTACAGCAAGGTGCCGGAGGACTTTTCCGACTACAGCAAAATCGCCCAGAACGCCTTTGCCCTGTGGCAGAAACAGAATTTCCCCGACCGCAAAAAACCCGAGACGGTTCCCGCCCCGGCAGAGAGGATTTTCAGGAACTTCTATGTTCCCGACCCCGAGAGCAATCGGCGGCGGTTGGAATACTACCGCTTTCTCGGCGAGCAGCTCTGTCACCGGGTCGATCAGTTTCTTTCCGCAGTCAAGGAGGGAACGAACGGACAGCTTTTGGCTGGAACATACTTCTATCCGAACCACGGCGAAACAAGCAGAGTGGGGCAGGAACAACGCCAAGAGGCACCGCAGCTTTACGATCTTGAGAACTTCAATTTCTCCGCACTGCCGATTCATTACGTCAACCGTAACCTGGAACACAGCGGTATTCTCTGGACCGGCATTGACCGCAGTTTTGATATGCGCGGTATCATGCGCATATTGGAAGACGATTACCGAACCTATATGCTGGAAGGCTATAAGATTCTCTGGTACGGCAATCATACCGTTTACAGCACGATTGCGTCTATGCGCAGATTGCTTTCCCAAAGGCTGTCACTTGGCCAGGGGCACTGGTTTCTTGACATGTACGGACATTGGTTCGCCTCTCCTCCGATCCGGGAATTGATCAATCTGGAACTCAGCCTCATGCGGGCGGCAGACGGCTTCAAGCGGCTGCCGGAACTCGATGCCGCCGCAGTCGATGTCTACGGGATGCGAGTGCTGAACCACAAGCGTTCCAACACGGCTGAAGACATACCTCATCTTTACGTCTATACCGGGCACGAATGCTGGGAATATCCGGTTGATATGCTCTATGTGGGCGATCTGAATCATCCCAAACGTCTTCCGTACAAACTCTGGTTCTTCCGCAATCTGGTCGCACTTTCTCCCGAAGAACGGGCGAAAATCGATTCGCTGAAAAAAGACGGAAACGTGCTGGTTTTCTCCTTTACCACCGGATACAGCGACATGAAGACTATTTCCTCTGAAAATATGGAACGCCTGATCGGTATCCGGGTCAAACCCGATCTGCCGCTGGAGACGTTCAAGGATATTGAATGGAATTTCGCCCGCGGCGGTGATCAGATTCTCAAAGGTATTGCCGGCAGTAATGCTCAGACAAGTTTTTTAATGCCGCGTTTCTATGTTGATGATCCGCAGGCGGTGCCGCTCGGATATTTCACCGACGGCAAAGTAGCAGCGGCAATCCGCCGTTATCCGGATTACACCGTAGTTTACATCTGCGGAGGAACTCCGGCGCATCCGATGTCGATGCAGTTGGCGAGTAATCTTGCCCGTGAAGCGAAAATTCCGGTGATGGTTACGGGTGACCCGCTGGTGCTGCGTTCCGGCAGCCGTTTCGTAAGTGCTTACTGTTCGATTTCGCAGGCGTCTTCAAAAGTGCATATTCCGGGCAATTATCCGGCATATGATGTTTTTGACGACCGGATCATTCCTGCTGCCGAAGCCTCTGCCATCGACCTGAAGTTGAAACGCGGAGATACCAAACTCTATTTTGTCGGTTCTGAAGCGGAAATAGCTGAATTCCGCTCTCGCCTCGGAAAATAAACCTTGCATGCAACAAAGGAGGAAAATTATGTTGAAGCTTGCTGTAGATGGTGGTCCGAAAGTATTTGAAACCCCGGCGCCGATTGCTGAATGGCCGCCGATTTATCCTGAAACCGGAAAGAAGCTTCTTGATGTATACAACAGCCGGAGATGGTCGTTTTACGGTCCGGAAGAGACTCTTTTCAATCGGGAATTTGCCGAATTCACCGGTGCAGATACCAGTATCATGATGGCAAACGGCACGGTCACGCTGGAAATGGCGATGCAGGCACTTGATATCGGTTCGGGAGATGAGGTCATCGTCCCGGCTCACACCTGGCTTGCTACCGGTGAAGCGGTGGTTTACCGCGGCGCGGTCCCGGTCATTGTCGACATCGATCCGGAAACGCTCTGTATTGATCCGGCAAAAATCGAGGAGGCGATCACGCCCAAAACCAAAGCGATTATTCCGGTACATTTATTCGGATCGTTCGCTGATATGGAAGCGATCATGGCGATTGCGGAAAAATATCAGTTGAAAGTGATCGAGGATTGCGCTCACTCTCCCGGCGGTTTCTGGCGCGGCAAACATGTCGGTACCATCGGCGACGTCGGCAGTTTCAGTTTCCAGCAGTCCAAGTGCCTCGCTTCGGGCGAGGGCGGTGCATGTATCACCAACAATGAAGATATCGCCGAAACTCTCGGAAGATTGTCGCACATCGGTTATCAATTCGGAGCCAAACAGGGACAGAAGTGTACTCCTCCGCCCCTCGGACTTATCTGCCACAACTACCGTGTCACCGATTTTCAGGCAGTGATCCTGCGTGACCAGTTGAAACATCTGCGTGAAGATTCGCTGCTGCGCGAAAGAAATGCCGAATATCTCCGTAAAAAACTTGACGCCATCCCGGGGATCCGTGTACAGGCCCGCAGCAAAGATGCAACATTGCAGAGTTATTATGTTTTCGCCATCATGGTTGACCATAACCGCTTGAAACCCGGCATCACCCGGACTGAAGTGATTGCCGCACTCAATGCCGAGGGCGTCATGGTCGAAGCCGGCTGGGGATTCCCGATGTACCGGCAGATTTTGTGGACCGTGCCGGAGGAAAAATACCGGATTTCCAGCAATGCTGTGGCGGAGGATATCGTGATCAATCAGTTGATGCAGATGTCTCTGAGCTGGCTGATGATGCCGGAATCAGAATTGGACAAGATCGCCGAAGCATTTGAGAAAGTTATGGGACATTATTATAGCGAAGAGAAGTAAAAAATGAATGAACTTCCTTTTTTCGATGTAGACGTCCGGGTATGCGGTGGTCCGGGGCTCGGTCCATTCCCGGATGTCCCGGAGTTGCTGTCAGAAATGGATTATTACGGTGTCGAAAAGGCGTTGGTGCAGCATGGCAATATCGCCGGCGGCGGAGCAGTCCTGACCAATGATGAACTTGCCGAAGCGCTGCAGGACGATACGGAACACCGGCTGCTCGGTGTCTGGTGTCTGCTGCCGTCACAATGCGATGAGATCCCCGCTCCGGATGAACTTTTCCGGCAGATGAAAGAGAAACGGATCGCGGCATTGACCCTCTATCCGGGGGATCACCGTTTTGAACCGTGCCGCATGACGCTTGGCAAAGTTATGGATGCAGCTGCCGAAAGGCGTATTCCGGTGCTGTTGAAAGGTTTCTCCGAAAAGTGGCCGGAGATCTACCGCTTCGTGGAGACATTCCCGGACAATATTATGATCCACTGCGACAACTGGGGTAAATGGGGACATGACCGTCAGGTACGTCCGCTGCTTGAAAATTTTCCGAATTTTTATTATGCACTCAGCGGCTACTGGGTTATGGGCGGCATCCGTGATCTTGTGGAGCGTTACGGCAGCCGGCGGATCCTCTACGGCAGCGGTTTCCCCTTTTATTCGCAGGGAAGCGGCATGCTGCAGCTGCGATACAGCGGCATGGATAGCGAGACTGTGGCGGATATTGCCGGCCGCAATCTTGAACGTCTGATGAAGGAGGTGCAGTTATGAATGATTCCATATGGACGCGTCCCGGATCGCTTGCGGAAAAATTCTGGCGCGACGGGAAGGCTGATATTCCGATTTACGACATGCATTGCCACGGAGGGACGAATTCGTCGATTTATTTCAAAAACGGAGACATGGAATCGATGATTCAGCATATGCGGAGCATCGGTGTCCGCCGTACCGCATTTTGTCACTTCTACGCACAGCTGGGAAACTGGCGTAACGAGGAAGATTACAAAATCTGTCTCCGTTATCCAGATTTTCTGCGGATGTATGTGGTGATTTCTCCGAAGTTCCCGGAACAGGTGAAAGAAGAGTTGGCTTCATTTGACCGCTGGGCTCCGTATGCCATCGGGCTGAAAGTGCTGCCGGACTACCATTTGCTGCCGCTGAATGATCCGGCTTATGAGTATGCACTCAAGTTTGCTGATGAACGCGGTTTGCCGGTTCTCTGTCATACATGGGGATTTTCCCAGTACGACGGCGGTGCGATCATGCTGGAAGTCGCACAGAAATATCCGCGGATCCGTTTCTTTATCGCACATTGTATCTATGGCGAATGGGAATATACCCGCCGCATCGTGACCGAAACTCCCGGAAATGTGTGGCTTGACCTGACCTGTATTCCCGGCGAGAGGAACCGCATTGAGGAACTGGTCAGTTACGCCGGAAGTGAAAGGGTCATTTTCGGTACTGATCTGCCGTGGTTCGACGAGTATCAGGCCGTGGGCGGGGTGCTGTCCGCCAAAATCAGCGAGGATGATATGAAAAATATCCTCTATCGGAATGTGGAAAAAATATTGGGAGAAAATTGGTAAATGCAATTAGGTTTACAACTTTATAATTTCCGTCGGGAATTGGCATCTGATTTCCGGGGAACGATGCGGGAAATCGCAAAACTGGGTTTCGACGGTGTGGAATTTGCCGGAGATTACGGTCAGATGCCGCCCGATGAAGCAGCTGCCATGCTGCGGGAGTTGAAACTCCGCTGCGCCGGAACGATGTTCTCCATTGAGGACACCATGAACCCGGATGGTACAGCTTACGGTTATGTGACGAAACTGGAAAGTCCGGCGTCAACATTCAGCGTGATAACCGATTTTTCCCGGGAATACCAGACGGTTCTGGAACAGCTCCGTACTGCCGGAAGGGCAGCTGCGGCGCATGGTAAAGTTTTCAGTTATCACAACCATTGGGATGAGCTGGCTCCGTTGGATGGTACTCCGGTGCTGGAGCGGTTCCTCGCGGAAACCGATCCGGTACAGGTATTCTGCGAACCTGACATCTGCTGGCTGAATCGCGGCGGTGTTGATGCAGCGGATTTCATCCGCCGTCACGCTTCACGCATCCGGCAGATCCATTTCAAGGATATCCTGGTCGCCGACGATCTGCAAACCACGACCGAACTCGGATGCGGGATCATTGATCTGCCGCGTGCATGGGCTGCCGCTTGTGAAATTGATTGTCCGTGGGTGATTTACGAACAGGACAACAGCAGCGACCCATTCCGCAGCGCGGCAGAGAGCCTCGCATATCTGAAGAAAATGCAAGGATGCTGATGCGGGTATGGATTTTGAAGTTCTGAATTTCGGATCGCTGAATTGTGATCACGTTTACCGTGTCGATCATTTTGTGCGTCCCGGAGAAACGATGCAGAGTTTGAGTTACATCTCAAATGCCGGCGGGAAAGGGCTGAATCAGTCAGTTGCGCTGGCGCGTGCTGGGGTACGGGTCGCCCATGCCGGAAAGATCGGTCCGGATGGTGAAGCGCTTGTTGATGTGCTGAAAAACGTCGGAGCGGATGTTTCCCGGATACTCCGCGGCACCGTTCCGACCGGACACGCGATCATCCAGGTCGAAGAAAAATCCGGTCAGAATTCGATTTTGCTCTATCCCGGAGCGAATATGGCGTTTACAGAAGAAGAAATAAACGCCCTGCTCGGGGAAAACGGCAGCGGCCGCTGGCTGATGCTCCAGAATGAAATCAACTTCATACCGCAAATTATGCGTTCGGCAAAGGAGAAAGGTTACAAGATCGCTTTTAATCCGGCACCATGCGGTCCGGAAGTGCGTGATTATCCCATTGATTTGTGCGATCTCTTGCTGGTCAATGAGATAGAAGGTGCGGAACTTGTCGGTCTGACCCCCGGTTCCGATCCTGATGTTATCATTTCCCGGCTGGCAGAATGCTGTCCGCAAACAGAGGTGGTGCTGACTTACGGTGCTCAGGGTGCGTGGTATGCTTACAGATCCGAACGGATGTTTTCAGCTCCGCCGCAAGTTGCGGTCGTGGATACGACGAGTGCCGGAGACACTTTCGGGGGTTATTTTCTTGCTGCCAGGCTGCGCGGATACGAACCATGCCGTGCGCTTGAAACAGCTTCACGTGCGGCAGGCATCACGATCAGCCGCCATGGGGCCGCGATTTCAATTCCGATCGCGGCGGAAGTCTTTCAGGAGTGAATTCGCATGCGCTGCGCCGGAGTGGAAGTCCGCCGCCTTGAACGTCCGGTGCGGTCGGCCCTTCCCGCCCTTCCGGTTTGGGTTCGCGGTGGACGCGGGCGGGCGACCGATTCGACAGGAACGAAAAAGGCGGATTTATATTACAACGATCATTCCATGCAATCTGAAAACCGAAGGAAGCAAATCATGCAGGGTACATTTTATTTTTCATTCGGACCGCAGATCAAACCCGCCGCCGCGCCGCCGCCCCGGGTCTGGAACCGTCCGGCGGTGACCGCGGAGCCGTAGGATATGTTCGCAGGATTCGTCATCGCGCTGGTCAGCGCAGTGTTCCAGTCGGTCGGCTTCGTCTTTTCCCGGGCCTTCATCATCCGCCACCGCGACCCGGTGAAACTGACTATCTATTCCCAGGTGTGGATGGCCGTCATCGGCGTGGTGATCCTCGCGGCGATCCGCCCGTGGCAGACGGTGGAGTTCACGCCCCGGGTGCTGGGTATCCTCGCGCTCTTTTCAACCTCCGGCAATCTGTCCTATATCTGCTTCTTTCAGGCCATGAAACTGATCGAAGCCAGCCGTCTGAGTTCCCTGC
>JAFTUS010000190.1 GCA_017466125.1 Lentisphaeria bacterium
GTCGGCCTCGCTGACTGCGTCACCAGAGGGGGCGGGGCGCACCCCTCTGGACTCCCCCAAAAGCAGATGCGGCGTGGGCATCTATCGTGCAGTACGGGGGCTATTGGCTGCGACGGACGGAGGTGCGGCGAGAGACGTTGACCGGCAATACAAGAGCCTCATCTTGCCGCACCAGTAACCCCGTCCATTAAGTCCATCATTGTCCATTTTGTCCATCCTCCCGTTGTCGCAGCCAAAGCACTTCGGGCAGTGCCGGGCAGTGCCGCAACGGTGCGGCAGCAGAGATGTCTCTTGCAAAAAAAGCGAATACCGACTTGATAAAACGGATAAACAATGGTACATTAATAAAACATTATACAGGAAATTATGGAAACAACCAAATCACAACTCAAAGGCGAGATCGTCCGCAAACTTTACGAAAGTGATGATATGCGGTACGCCGTGCTGCGCCTGAAAGATGAGGGCGGCAGAGAAATCGTGATCCGGGGGGCTCTGGCGGGGCTGAACTGCGGACAACTGCTGGAAGTTTCCGGCCTCTGGGAAAAACACCCGGATTTCGGTATGCAGTTCAAGGTGGACGCCTATCAGATCCGCCTGCCCGGTACCCGCGAGGGCATCATCCGTTTTCTCAGTTCCGGCAGCATTCCGGGGATCGGCAAGCGGACTGCGGCTCTTATCGTAAATCACTTCGGTGAAGAGACCCTCAAAGTGCTTTCTGAAAAACCGGAACGGCTTCAGGAAATTCCCGGCATCGGCAGAAAAAAAGCCAAAGCATTGGCCGATTGCTGGAAAAATGCCTCCGATCGGCGGGACAGTTATATTTTTCTTCAGGGACTCGGCATAACAACTGCTTACTGCGCAAGACTTTTCAAGCGTTACGGCGATCAGGCTGTCACCGTTGTCCGCAGCAATCCCTACCGGCTGGCGGAAGAGGTTGACGGCATCGGTTTTCTCCGGGCCGATGAAATCGCCCAGTCCCTCGGCGTGGAGAAAGACTCCCCCCTGCGCATGACCGCCGCCGCCGTCTATTGCGCCAATCAGCAGATCCTGAACGGTCACGTCTGCATCCCCCGCGAAACACTGGAAAATGAAACCGCAAAACTGACCGGACAATCCATCGAACTCGCTCAACAGGGCATCGATAATGCCATTACAAGACACCTGCTGCGCGGACTTGACGATATGATCTATACTCCGCTGCTTGCCCGGGCGGAAACGGAACTGCCCGAACTGGTGGCTTCTCTGGCTCTGGTCAGAGAGTTCGCCGGGCAGAAAATGGAGCCGGATTTCAGGTTCGGCGAAATTCAGTTCAACGCCGAACAGCAATCCGCCGTGGAGCAGCTCCGGAAAACCCCGTTATCCATCATCACCGGCGGTCCCGGTGTCGGTAAAACGACCGTGGTCGGAGAAATCGTCCGCCGCGCCAAACGCGCCGGGCTGAAAATATTTCTGGCGGCACCGACCGGACGCGCCGCCAAACGCCTGAGCGAATCGACCGGCATGGGGGCGAAAACCCTCCACCGTCTGCTGATGTTCGACCCGAACACCAATAAATTCACCTTCGGCAGAGAACAGCATCTGCCCTGCGATCTTTTGATCGTCGATGAAGTTTCCATGCTCGATATCATTCTGGCGCAGGCACTTTTCCGGGCGATCGCCCCGGGAACGAGTGTGGTACTCGTGGGGGATGCCGATCAACTTCCCTCCGTCGGTCCCGGCAACGTACTGGCGGATCTCATCCGTTCCGGCTGGTTTGCCGTGACTGCGCTCACGCAGATTTTCCGTCAGGCGGAAAACAGTCTGATCGTCACCAATGCCCACCGGGTCAACCGGGGGCTGCTGCCGGTCAATCCGCCCAAAAGTGACGCTCTTGCCGATTTCTACTGGATCGAACAGGACGATCCGGAAAAAACGCTCGATATCATCACCCGGACTGTAAGTGAACGTATTCCCGCCCGTTTCGGGCTGAACCCCGTCGAAGATGTGCAGATCCTGACCCCGATGAACCGCGGCACCTGCGGCACGATCGCTTTGAACGATGTCATGCAGAAACTTCTCAACGGCGGCGAAAAACCGCAATTCACTGTCGGAGAACGGCTTTACAAGTTGAATGACAAACTGATGCAGACCGTCAACAACTACGATAAAAGCGTATTCAACGGCGACCTCGGGACACTGGTGCGGATCAATACCGCAGAAAAGAAGTTCACCGTACAGTTTGACGGCACAAGGGACGTGGAGTACAACTTTGATGAGTCCGATCAACTTTCGCGCGCCTACGCCATTACCGTACACAAATCGCAGGGGTGTGAATTCCCGGCGGTGGTCATGCCGTTCCTGTCGCAGCACTATATGATGTTACAGCGCAATCTGCTCTACACGGCAATGACACGGGCAAAGAAACTGCTGGTCATCGTCGGCAGTTGCGATGCACTGCGCATGGCGGTGGAAAACATGCGCCTTGAACCGCGTTTTTCACTTCTCCATCAAAGACTTACTGAATTAAGAAAACAAATAAGGAAATCATGATATGGCACTGAAAACTTCACCGCTTCACGAATATCATCTGGAATACGGCGTAAAAATGGCTCCGTTCGGCAACTGGAGTCTGCCGCTGCACTTTGAAAACGGCATTGCCGCAGAAGCCCGTCACTGTCTGGACGGCATCTCCCTTTTCGACCTTTGCGGTTCGGGGAAATTCCGTCTTGCGGGGGACGCCGCTGTGCTGGATAAATTCTTTGCGCCCGCTCCGTCGGCACTGGAAGTCGGGGAAACCGGCCGTTTCCGTCAGGAGAACAGGGATCATATCCGTCTGCTGCGTATGGCGGAGGATGATTTTCTCATGATCGCTTCGCCGCTTACGCCCCCGCCGGAATTCCCCGGAGTGGAAGTTCAGGACTTGACGGAAGTGTTTGCCCGGTTCTTTCTCTGCGGGAAAGAAGTTTCTGAAGTGCTTTCTGCGCTGGGGGCAGAGGGACTTCCCGCAGAAAACCGTTGGGCAAAAGTTCCGCTCGACGGCATCAACGCCATTGCCTTTGAAGCGGCATTCGGAGAGATCCGCGGCTGGAACTTGCTTTTCAATGCAGAAATCGCCGACCAGTTGTGGGATCTTTTTCTGGAAAACGAAACGATCGAACCCGCCGGGTACGGCGCGCTGGATGCCTTGCGTATTTCAGCGGGACTGCCTGCCCGCGGCAGTGAATTTCCGCTTGCAGAGAACGCACTTCTTGCCGTGATCGACCTTGAAAAAAGCCGTATTCCCCGCAAGGGCAGTGCCGTACTTGCCAACGGTGAAGAGATCGGCAAAGTGACTTCCGGGGCCTTGAACCCGGTCACGGGCAAAGCGGTTCTTCTTGCGGCAGTTCAAAAAGAAGCCGCCGCAGTCGAAATCGACGGCCTCAATGGAGTCGTGCGCAGTATCAGCAAATAGCCCGAGTCTTGCATAATTTTCCAGTTATGCCTCCTTTGTTTGGGATGCTTTTTGAAAAATATCCATAAAGGCACTTGTTCTGCCGATGCCGAGTCCCCAGTAAACCTCTTTTTCTTCGGGGAGCGGTTCTATGGCAATGATCAGTTCATGATCTCCGGCTTTCAGGGGAAAGCCACGCTTGATCTGGTTGAGCGGCGCACCGCACAGTGCCGGATAGAAAATCATCTGACGGGACGAACCGGCATAGCGGCGATCAGCGGGGAGTTCACTCCATAACCGCATACGCCCGAACAACATATCCTTGGCATCGTGAAGTATTTTCTGCCCCGGCTTGGGGTCAAGATAAACCTGACAGTTGGAGGGCGTGTTGAACATGATATTGTATTCTCCATCCTCCGGAATAGTAAAGCGGAAACGCAGCAGCAGTTGTTCACCGTAAAAATAGTCCGGCAGCGGCAGATCGCCGCAGACCAAGTTGCAGGAAAACTTCTGCCACGGAATATTTTCAGTCGGTACAAAATACCAATGCCCGTTTTTGATAAAGGCGTATTCGCCGCAAATCTTGTGCTGTTCATAATCCACAACCGGACCGTTTGCCGTATCAACTTCCGGCGCGACCGCATCGCGGAGGGCGGCAACCAGTTCTGAAAACTCTCCGATGGTCGCCGGGACTTCGAGATCCTTCACGATGGAGGCACGCACCGCAAGCGCATCGCCGACCGGAGCCATCCAGCGGTCGGAAATGGAGTCCGGGTCGATGATGCCTGAAATCGCCCCTGCGGATGCCCCCGAACAGTCGGTATCCATACCGCAGTTGACGGCGGTGCAGACCGTTTTGCCGAAATCCCCTCTGCCTTCCAGCAGTGCCAGTACGGTATAAGGCACATTGGGCAGAACGCCGGTACGCATTTCAGTGGCGTATTTCGTCTGGATCGCTTCACGGATGCTCCGGAAATCTTCTCCCGCTCCGAAACGGGCAATGACCTCTTCGATCGCCTCTTTCAAAATGGAATTTTCCGGCAGGAAACGCAAACCGGTTTCCAGCAGTTTGCCGATGTCGTTTTCCACGAATGCCATACTTTCAACGGCGGCGAGGAAGACTTCGGCATCCACACCGGCACCGTCATGGTCGATACAGGCATCTTCGGCGGCAAACTGCGCCGCCCGTTCCGGATCGCCGGGAGCAAGACACGCCCACAATTCACTGCGGATCGCCGCCCCCATGCCGCAGGTGAAATAGTTGTCGTATTTTCCGCTCCACGGCGGCAGAATTCCCTGATCGATGTTTTTCAGGGCAACGGCGTATTCATCGCAGTGCATTCCCATGTGCCTGCGCCAGATCTCCGCCAGCTGCAGTTTGCCGACAACGGGTCTTTTTTCTTTGGCGAGCGCAACGGCGTACATGACTTGGAGTTCCAGATCGTCATTGGGAACGGGTTCCTGCGGAACGGGATCGTAAAAATCGATATCGAGCATATCCGGATATCCTTCAAAGGGGGTTCCCAGAATACCGCCGATGTTTTTGCCGTTCCAGCAAGCCAGCATTTTTTTCATGTAAATATCGTGGTTCATAAAACATCTCCTGTGTTTGTGTATAGTATACCACAAAAATCTCCGTATGACAAGGGGACAAAGTTACAGTTATGTGCATATTATTTATAATTTTATCCGGATAAAGGTTGCAAACAGTTGTTTTTACTCTATATTATATACAGTTTTATACGGAGATGCAAAAATGGATGAGTTACAGGAAAAAGACTTCTGGTGCGGAATTTCGGAGAACTGGCGTTACCCGGAACGGTTTTGGACATGGAGCAGTCACAATGTGGAACACTGGTCTCTGGTGCTTGCCGTCCGCGGGACGGGTTTTCTCCGGGTCGGCGGAGAGGAGTACACGCTCGATCAGCACGATATTTTTCTGATCGCCCCGGGGATCGCCCATGTTTTTTCAGGCGGAGAAAGTTGGGAACTCCTTTGGGTGCATTTTGTTCTGCCGCTTGATTTGCTGGAGATTTTAAGGTGGCAGGAAGTTCAGGAGGGAGTGCGGAAAGCCTCTTTGACTTTAAGTAATTACAGCAAAGTCCGTATAGCGATGCAGGAGGTCTGTCATCTCTATTTATCCCGTCCGAAAAACTGGTTTCAATTTGCCCATGCTCTGCTGACGACGGCAGTTCTGCGCATTGACAACTCCCTGCCGGATTTTGAAACGGCAAACGCTCCGTGGCTCCAAAAAGCCCAGGAACAACTCCGCCGGGTCCCCTGTGTCAGTATTGATGAGATCGCTGCGGCCTGCGGTTTGTCGCGCACGCTTTTTTTTGAGAAATTCCACCAGTTGACGGGTTACACTCCGGCGCAGTACCGGGATCAGGAGCGGCTACGCAACGCCGAACAACTGCTATTGAAAACCAATCAGCCGGTCGGACAAATCGCAGAAAGCACCGGTTTCAATTCGATCCACTATTTTTCGCTGCGCTTCAAAGAGCGTTACGGCACTTCTCCACGCCAATACCGGCAGCAGCACAAACTCTGCAAAACATAGATTGAAAGGCTGTGTACTAAACATAATCCGCGCGCAGCGGCCGAACGTCGGCCTCGGTAGTGGTCGGCTGTCGCCCCGTGCGGGGCTCTCGAGCCTCCGGGGCGTTGAGCGTACGGCGCATCCCGAAGCCCCTGTGAAAATCAGTCAACGTTTCGTACAAAATCCGCACGCGCCACCGCCCTGAAATCACCTCAAAAAAAACCTGTAAGACTTAACGCCTTACAGGTTCTGTTGGACTGGATCTTAAAAGATCATTTGCCGAAATAGCGTTTCAGCAATCCGGCGAAACCGGCACCGTGACGGGCTTCGTCTTTTGCCATTTCATGGACGGTGTCGTGAATGGCATCATAGCCGAGTTCTTTGGCACGTTTGGCAATGTCCATCTTTCCGGCACAGGCACCGGTTTCGGCTTCGACGCGCATGGTGAGGTTGGTCTTGGTGCAGGGCACGAGGACTTCCCCGAGGAGTTCAGCGAACTTGGCGGCGTGTTCCGCCTCTTCAAAGGCGTAACGTTTGTAGGCTTCGGCGATTTCGGGATAGCCTTCACGATCCGCCTGACGGCTCATGGCAAGGTACATGCCGACTTCGCAGCATTCGCCGGTGAAGTGGGCGCGCAGACCTTCAAGAACCTCTTTATCCAGATCGGGCTGGACACCGATGGTGTGTTCAGTGGCAAAAGTGATCTTGCCTTCTTCCATCACCGTGAACTTGCTGCCGGGAACTTTGCAAACCGGGCATTTTTCAGGGGCTTCATTGCCTTCATGGACATAACCGCAAGCAGGGCAAACAAACTTTTTCATAATTCAAATCTCCTTGTGTTTTGTTGGTTTCTGCTATACAATAATACCGGAAAAATAAAATGCAAGTGCAAAATTGAGAATTATTCTTAATTTTTTTGATTTTTTTGCGGCAAGGTGCCGCTGGCGGGTAGTGCCGCGACGCCGAACGTCGGCCTCGGTGACTGCCGTCACCAGAGGGGGCGGGGCGCACCCCTCTGGCGGGTAGCACCCGCGGGCAGGTAGTGACGGCGACGTTGCTGCCGTCACCAGAGGGGGCGGAGCACCCCCTCTGGACTCCCCCA
>JAFTUS010000191.1 GCA_017466125.1 Lentisphaeria bacterium
AAATTATATTGACGAAGCAAAATATCAGGAATTAGATAATGTTTGTTCTCAAATCCGGGTCATGCTGGTAAAATCCATCAATACAGCAAAAGGCGATGAAAAATGAAATATAAAGGATTGTTGAAAATATTTCAGTTATTGCTGTTTCCATTGGTATTTGCAATCGTTACAATATTGGTAAGATTTGATATCGTTCGTTTACTCAATATTTGCCTCGGATTTATTTTTGTTATTATCGGAATTGCTATGCCAAAACTGAAAACTAACCGCTGGATTGGTATACGTATAAAATGGACTATGGAAGATCCTGATATTTGGAATCAGGTTCATCGCATTGCCGGTCCTCTTTGGATTATCGGCGGTTATGTGGTTGCGTTGGAAGCATTTTTTCTGCCCCGTCGATGGATAGGTCCAGTTATGTTGGGAATTATTTTTTTGCTTTCCGCGTTTTCTATCATACACGCATGGCTACTTGCCAGAAAAAAACAAGAAAGCAAGTAGCAAGTTTAACTATATGAAAGATTTTTGCCGTTTTTACCAGTTTTTTTGTTTATGCTGTGTATTCTGAGTTTTTCTGAATAAAAGTGAAGCGATTTTCAGAAATTCATTTCACAGCGAAATTCTGAGTTTTTAAGTTCAAAATGCGTTTCAGAATGGCGGAAAAGGTAAAAATTTTTAATCTTGCTGAAAAAATCATCCTTGCTATTATTTTGTAAAACTCTTTTGTTCAAAGGGTTTTACAACATTTCTGCCAGTGAATAAGAAACACACGCGAGATGCTGAAATCAGACCGTTTTGCCCCGAATTTCGTCTAAAATCACTCTCTTTTCTGAGTTTTTCTGAAAAGTGTAAAAATCAAGGTTCTTTTTGTAAGTGCTTGATTATTAACAAAGTCTTATTTTTGTACCGAACCTGCGCATGGGGGAAGATAAAAAAACGCTGACCATTTTTTCAAGTCTCGCCAAAAATTCTGTGAAGTTTTTTTCACAAAACCGCTTCACAAGGGCTTTTTCGATGCGTTTTGCCACTTCCCCGACCACTACCGCAACCCCGCGACACGCCCCCTAAAACGCAAAAATTGCCTTTTCACAGTTGTAAACGCTGGCGGGAGATGGTATATTATCTGTGAGTGATTAATTTATAACGGTATTGAAATATGAAACTTTCTGCATTTACATATTTTGCAGCTTTTGGAATAAAAACGATTTTATTCCGGCAGAAAAAACCGATTCTCGGGACAGTGATTCTTACAGATAAATGCAACTTGAAGTGTAAGCATTGCTCTGTCAATAACATTACAGCTGTCATACATCCTTATTCTCAAATCCGCAATGAAATGCAGACCCTTTACAGTATGGGCTGCCGCATCCTTTTCTTTTGCGGCGGAGAAACTTTTCTGTGGCGGGATGGCGAAAAATCTGTGCGCGACCTGGTCATCGAAGCAAAGCAAATGGGTTTTCTCATCGTCAATGTGGTAACCAACGGAACCTTTACTCTTGATCTGCCGGAAGCCGATCTTATTCTGCTCTCTCTTGATGGCGATCGGGAAAGACATAATCTGATCAGAGGCGAAACCTATGACACGATTATGAAAAACATCAGAAGTGCCGCTTCTGATAATATTGTTTTATATATGGCAATCAACAAATTGAACGTATCAACCGTTCAGGATGTCATAAAAACAGCCGAAACAGAGTGCAATATCCGGGCGGTTTCCTTCAATTTTCATACGCCATATCCGGATACTGCGGATTTGATGCTCTCTCTGGATGAAAAACAACAGTGCGCATCTGTGATCAGAGATGCGATTAAGAAAGGCTCTCCGATCTTCAATCTGAAAAGCGCATTGCCTTATCTTGTCAATAATTCTTTCCCCACACCGTGTCATCAGTGCGTTGTTATTGAGAACGGCAAGATCAGCACATGCGGCAGATGCATTGAGATCCCGGGATTGTGTGAGCAATGCGGCTATTTCTTTGTGGCAGAATATACCTTGCTTTTCCGGGGAAATCTCCGGATCATGTTTGATATGCTCAAAACATATTTGAGGTACATCTGATGAGCATGATCACTACTGCAACCAGAATGTACCTTACCCGTTCATTCAAGCCGTTTACCTTTACTCCGGCTGACGGGAGAAGAAAAATTGATCTTGCAGCAGTTGAAAAACCCGGATTATATGTCCATATCCCATTTTGCCGTACACTCTGCAACTTTTGTCCATATTGCAAAGTTGTTTATGATCGGGATTTATACAACCGTTATATGGATACTTTAAAAACGGAAATCGATCTTGTTTCAGCCGGAATACGCGTTCCCCAGGAGGTATCATCACTTTATTTCGGCGGAGGCTCTCCAGCACTGGCGGCAGACAGGCTCGGTGAGATCATCACGCATTTGCAGAAATATTACCGGATCACGGAAGGTATCGGCGTTGAACTCCATCCCCAGGATGTCAATTCGGACACAATGCAAAAGTTAAAAGCTGCCGGAGTTACCCGTATCAGTATCGGTATACAATCTTTTCAGAAAAAATTTCAGGATTTATTAGGTCGATCAGTCATTGATATTCAGGAAATGAAAAGAGTTTTGTCGTCAACTGAATTTGAGACCGTATCAATGGATTTTATTTTTGCACTGCCGGGGCAAAAGGTAATAGACTTGAAACGCGACATCCAAAAGGCATTTGACTGTGGTGCAAATCATACAGCCATTTATCCATTTATTGACTTTTCTTTTACTTCGACACCGTTAAAGGAGATGAGAAAAAATGAGAAAAGGCATCTTTTGAACGAAATCACAGAATATTTCCGTTCTATTGGCTGTCACCGGGATTCGATTTGGACATTTGCCAAAAGCAGGACACATAAATATTCATCCATGACCCGGGATAATTTTATCGGCTTCGGCTGTTCTGCGACCTCACTGCTTAAAGATCAATTCAAGATCAATACTTTCTCCGTCGAAGAATACTGCAAAAGAATTGATCATGGCTTGTTACCGACGGCATTACATTGTGATTTTTCCGTACGGCAACGGATGATTTATTGGCTTTTCTGGCGGGCGTACACGACGAAAGTTGTAATTGCTGATTTTGAAAAATTCTTTGGAGTTCCGTTGAAAAAAGCATTTGGTGCAGAGTTGACAATTGCCCGGCTTACCGGCATGATTATTGAAAAAAATGGCGTATTGGAGCTGACGGATAAAGGAGCATTTTACTTTCACTACTATGAAAGTTTTTATACATTGGCGTATATTGACAAAATGTGGGGCTTACTACGCCATGAAGCATTCCCCCGTAGCATGAAACTTTAATTTTTGCTAATTTACTTTTCCGCAGTTGTAAGTGACTGCAGATGATGGTTTATCTTTCTTAAAACGCAAAAAGGCGGCAAGATAATTCCAGCCGCCAAGCGTTTCCCGCTATTACCGTTCCGGGAAACCGAAAAGCTTCCGTTGTTCGTTCCAGTCTTCCGGAATGTTTTTCATGATTTGTGCGATGGATAATCAATCGGGTTCTGCTCCGTTCACGATTGCTTCAACAATGTCCGGAGCAAGGTTGTACCCTTGTTAGCCAATAAAGAAGAGGCTATCCATTAAAATTATTTTTCTTCTTGAGCCATTAATTCCAACAAATCTGAATCAGAATAATGAGATGTCATGAAGCAAACAAAGTTGATAAATGTTCCCAAACTGTTTTCATCTTTTATCTCAGATAATATGTGTTGTTCATCCGATATTTGATAAATCATATAGTCTTGCGATGTGTTTTTTTCAAGATTTACAATAAACAAATCGTGTGAATCAGGATCTTTCCCGATTATGGCATATCTGTTATTATTGACATCTATTATTTTCAGTGATTTTATATTTACGATCTTTTGCTTATCAACGCTCAAGTAATCATATTTTTCAAAAAAATCAGAAATTGTTTCAGGTAAAATTGATAAACATTTTTCTATTTGCTCATTCCTGCATCGTTTTCCCGATGTGTGAGCATATTTCTGCAAAATAAATTCATATACAGGACACAATTTTTCAGGAAAATCTTTTAAGAACGCTTGCTGTTGCTGTTTGATCTTTTTTTCTTTTTTTGAGAGAAAAATCAAATCCAAATCAATGATCTTAGAGAAAAATTCTCCTATCTTTTCATTAAAAATGACACACAATGTCCCAAGTATGAAAATAATTATCAACCACATCCCGAACTCCTGATTCTGCATTATTCAAAAATATCATCATTCAGCAGGAAATCATACAATCCGATATGCAGTACCCCATTTTCATCATACCACGGTTTCATTGGAGTTTTTGAAACTATGATCTTCCGGAAAAAGTCATTTACTGCCAGAAGCGGGCGGGTTTCCTGGGCTGCCTTTTCCCGGTCGCTCACAGTCAACGCGGACTGAATATAATATTTTTTTATTCCTTTGGTGGCGATAAAATCAATTTCACAACTTTTCTGGTGTGGCTTGCCATCTTCTCCATTTTCAACGATCTTCACAACTCCCACATCAACGGAATATCCTTTGATACGCAGATCATTATAGATAATATTTTCCATGATATGCGTTTCTTCCTGCTGGCGCAAATTCAAGTGGATATTTCGCAATCCGATGTCTTCACAGTAGAATTTTGAAGGATATTCAAAATATTTTTTGCCTTTGATGTCATACCGTTTTGCCTGATGAAACAAAAATGCCTCGGTCAGGAAATTCAGATAGTCTGCGATGGTATCATTGCTGACTTTACTGTTTTTTACGCTGCGCAACGTGTTGGTCAGCTTTGATACATTAGTAAGAGAGCCTATTGCAGAACACAACACATCGACAAGTTCATCCAGAATATCCGGGAACTCAATGTTATACCGTTCCTGAATATCCTTGTAATAAACTTCCCTGAAAAGATTTTTCAGATAATTGAATTTGCTTTCATCACTTTTCTTTGCCCATACCAGCGGCAATCCGCCGTACACGGTATATTCTTCAAAAGCAGTGCTCCGGTCTCCACCAAAAGCTTCAAAAAATTCTTTGAACGAAAGCGGATGGATTTCAACGGCATCCCCCCGCCCGCGGAATTCTGTCATAATATCTTTGGAAAGCATTTTGGAGTTGCTGCCGGTAACATAAATATCCACATTGGGTAAATGCAACAACCCATTGAGAACGCTGTATAATCTGACCGGCTTATCCGGATTTCGTAATTCTTCTTTTGAAATGGCAAATTGAATTTCATCCAAAAGGATGTAATAGGTTGCAGAAGCGTTTTTTACTTTTGAGCGCAAAAAAGCGGAAAGCTCCTGCGGTTCACGATATTTCTCATTGATATCGTCATCAAGGGGCAGCGCAATGATATGTTCATCATCAACTCCAGTTGAACGCAGATATTCAGTAAATAAATTGAAAAGCAGATAACTTTTGCCGCAACGGCGGATTCCGGTAATAACCTTGATCTCACCATTGTGCATACGTTCAATCAGCTGTTTTAAGTATTTTTCACGTTTGAATTGCATATCACTTATCTCCGCATAGTCGAAACTTGGTCAATTCCTTGAGTTACTTCAGAACAAATATACATCATATATGGAAAAAATCAAGGTGTATAGTCGAAACTTGGTCAAAAAAACGACAAAGTTTCGACTTAAAGAGCCTGTGTTGACGACTAACACTGCCAGAAACTGCTGTGCATTCTGAGTTTTTCTTAACCAAAGCGAAGCGATTTTCAGAATTTTATTTCACAGCGAAATTCTGAGTTTTTCGCCTCAAGAAACGTTTCCAACTGATGGCTGAGGATAAAAACGCTGACCATTTTTCAACTCTCGCCAAAAATTCTGTGAAATTTTTTTCACAAAACCGCTTCACAAGGGCTTTTTCGCTGCTTTTTGCCATTTACCCGAACCTTGCCGTAATCACCGCGACACGCCGTGCGTAAACGCAAAAAGGCGGCAGGATTTCTCCTGCCGCCCAATGACTGCATAAGCATATTTTATCTGAATTTTTCCATTGGAACGATACCTTCAGCATCTGGTTCTACTCCATTTTTAGGAATGTAGCCAAGCTTTTCATAAAACTTTACCGCTGTAATTGATGAGGGTATTTCTATTCGGTTTGCCCGCAAAAAGTATTCATCCTGTTCCAAGGTGTTGATGATGGCAGTGCCGATGCCTTGCCCGATAATTTCCGGCAGAATATAAATCGTCAGCAGAATACTTTCTTTTTCACTTCCCCAATAAGGTGCTATTGAACCCGTACCGACAATTTCATCCCCGGATACCGCAACATACATATGTGCAGAAATTGCCTGATTTTTGATTTTTTCAAGGGTAAAGTAATTACAATACTCCTCCATCAATTCTGCCGGATAATCTTTGCCATTGATTTCCCGCAACCCTCTATGAATAATATTTTGTACAACCCCCGCTTCAGATTCAGCAAACAAGCGGACAAAAAATTTTTCTTTCATACATATACCTCCCGCTATAATATAACCTTGCTCAAAAAAAATACAAGTTGCTCCCCTTCCCGACAGTGTAAAATCAGAAATAGTTGCTTTTCACGCAAATTACTCAATTGAAATTTTCTCACGATATATTATATTGAAGTGAAGAAGAGGAGCATGGATCGGTTTTCAAACCGCAAATTTCTTTTACTGTTGTTGAGCATATTTCATGGATTGCTCCGGTAAAGAACGGAATGAAAGATCCATTAAAAAGAGGAGAATTTGTTATGAAAATGACAATCGCGGATTGGCCGGTGCTGTTCGTTTCCGGCGAATTTTCTGCCGGCAGCAACGAAGGACACCGGCTGCGGGAATTGTTGGATGAACTCAGGAAAATCGATGCTTGCAATGTTATTTCTGCCACAAGCTATGAAGATGCTCTTGAAATATTTACCAGTCGTGCCGATATCGGATGCGTGGTCGTAGACTGGGATTTGGAGTTTGAGCAGAACAATGAAAAAATGACTCCGGAAATTCTGCTCGACGGCATCCGGAAGCGGAACACCAAAATTCCGGTCATTCTGCTGACCGATCATCTGGAAACCGAAAATCTTTCCCGGGAAGTTCTAAAGCAAATCAATGACTGCCTGTGGAAAACTGCTGATACCGTCGAATTTATCGCCGGAAGAATAGCCAATTGGGTAAAAAGTTATTCCGAAAATGTCGTTCCGGAATTTTTCGGAAAACTTGTAGAGTATTCAGAACGTTACAAATATGCCTGGCACACTCCGGGACATCTGGGAGGACAGGGGTTTCTTCGCGCTCCCGCCGGAGTGGCGATGTTCAAGTTTTTCGGAGAAAACACTTTTCGCAGTGACCTTTCTATTTCCGTTCCCGAACTCGGCTCCCTGCTTGATCACGAAGGTGCCGCCGGAGATGCGGAACGCAATTCTGCTGCTGTTTTCGGCGCAGACCAAACCTATTATGTATTGAATGGGACCAGTACGGTCAATCAAATTATTTGGAGAAGTCAGGTTTTATCCGGAGATATCGCTCTGGTCGACCGCAACTGTCATAAGTCACTCAATTACGCTATGGTCATTACCGGAGCAACTCCGGTTTACATGATCCCCCGCCGCAATGCCAGAGGAATCATCGGACCGGTTCGACGGACGGAATTTTCAGCAGATTCAATCAAAAAACGGATCGACGCTCACCCTCTGATCAAAGACAAAAATAAAGAAACGCATATCCGGATGAGTGCTTTGACCAATTCCACTTACGACGGAGTATGCTACAATGCCAAAGCTATTCTGGAAAAGTATGCCGGAGATGAAACTATTGAAAATTTCCACTTTGACGAAGCATGGTATGCCTATGCCCACTTTCATCCGGTCTATGCCGGACACTACGGAATGGCTGTGAAAGATTGCCGTCATCCGGTATTCTGTTCTCAATCAACCCACAAACTTCTGACCGCATTTTCCCAGGCTTCAATGCTCCACATACGCAACGGTTCACAACGGGCAATCGATCCGGTACTTTTCAATGAATCATATATGATGCATGGTTCGACTTCCCCCCAGTACAGCATGATCGCTTCGCTGGATGTCGCCACCCGGATGATGGCTGACAACGGAGAAACCATCCTCGGTGACATTATCCGCGAAGCGATCCAACTGCGCCGTAAAATAGCCGGATTGGAACGGGATTCCCGACGGAACGGCGATTGGTTTTTCGGTATGTGGCAGCCGCACACCGTGAAATACCATGGCGGCACGGTGGATTTTGCAGACTGTCCGACCGATTATCTGATGGAAAATCAGACTCCATGGGTTCTCAATGACCGGGATAAATGGCATGGTTTTGAAGATATTGAAGATGATTATGTGATGCTCGACCCCATCAAACTTACGATCCTCACCCCTGGCATCGATGATAACGGCAAATTGCTTCCGACCGGCGGCATTCCGGCAGCGATTGTCAGTAATTTTCTTATCAAGCACAATATCGTCTGTGAAAAAACGGATTATTACTCTTTCCTGCTGCTGAATTCTCTCGGCACGAACAAAGCGAAACAGGGATCTTTACTGGCGGCACTTTTTGAATTCAAAAAATTTTATGATTCAGACACTCCGCTTGAAGCAGTATTTCCCGATCTGGTAAAAGATCATCCTGAACGCTACAAAGCAGAAACCCTGAAATCCCACTGCGAATCCATGCACCGCTATTTGCGGGAAAACAGGATCATGGAATTGATGCATCGCTCGTTTGAAGTCATCCCGGTTCCCTCTATGCTTCCGGTGGAAGCGGCAGCAAATGTCGTCCGCGGCAATGTGGAAATGGTTGATGTCGCAGAATTGCATGACCGCATCGCCGCAGTAATGCTGGTCCCTTACCCGCCCGGCATTCCGGTTATGATGGGGGGAGAAACCATGTCCGGAGAAGCGAAAGCAATTGCCGAGTATCTGCTCGCCAGAGAAAAATTTGAAAATGAATTTCCCGGTTACGAAGGAGATATTCACGGCATCACCCGCGAACGACACGGAGAACGGACTGTATTCCGCACACTGTGCATCAAAAAATAAATGCAGGAGATTGAAAAATGAAAAAAACTTTCATGAGCATTACCACGATGTCTTTGCTGACCGTGGCAGCGGTATTATCATTGCGTAATTTGCCCTCTGAAGCGGAATACGGCTACAGCGTAATATTTTATCTCATCATGGCAGCGATATGTTTTTTTGTCCCGTCGGCATTGGTTTCTGCTGAACTTGCCTCCAGCTGGCCGGAAGACGGCGGAGTCTATCTCTGGGTCAAAGAGGCTTTCGGTCCGAAATGGGGATTTGTCGCAGTTTTCATGCAATGGGTCGAAAATTTACCGTGGTTTCCGGCGGTATTGACCTTTGTCGCCTCCTCGATCGCCTATGTATTCAATCCGGGGTGGGCTCAAAACCGCTGGTTTGTGCTGATCACGATATGGGTCATGTTGTGGCTGGCGACATTTCTCAACTTCAGGGGAATGCGGCTGTCTGCATGGTTGAGCAGTTCCGGAGCATTGGCAGGGACACTTATTCCCGGGGCGGTGATCATCCTGATGGCGATCGGTTATATCATTGCCGGCAAGACTCCGCAAATCGCTTTCAGTGGAGATGCTCTGATCCCGGAGCTGGGCAACTGGAATCAGCTCATGCTGTTATCCGGCATGATGGTCGCACTTGCCGGGATGGAAATGTCGGCGATCCACGTCACCGAAATGAAAAATCCCGGACGGGATTTCCCGAAAGCAATTTTCACTGCTTGCATACTGGTCATTTTATTGAATGTACTTGGCTCTTTGGCGATCGCTCTGGTAATTCCTCCGGCTGAAATCAGTCTTGCGGCTGGAGCAGATCAGGCATTTGCCGCGATGTTTAAAATATTCCATATCCCGTGGATGACTCCAGTAATGTGCTTCCTGCTCTCATACGGAGCGTTGACCATGGTGGTAACCTGGGTACTCGGCCCATCCAAAGGAGTTCTGGAAGTTGCCAAAGAAGGTTATCTGCCCAAATTCTGGCAATACCGCAACAAAGCCGGAATGCCGACCAATATTCTGATAATTCAGGCGGTGATCTCTTCTTTGCTGGCACTGGTGGTCCTTTTCATGCCGACGATCAGCGGAGCATTCTGGCTGATGTCTGCTCTGACAGCACAATTATACATGGTGATGTATCTGCTGATGTTTGCAGCGGCGATCAAACTGCGTTACAGCAAACCGGATATTCCCCGGGCATACAAAGTGCCTGGCGGCAAGATCGGAATGTGGCTGATATCCGGCATTGCATTTCTTACATCGCTCTTTGCGATCATAACCGGTTTCATTCCGACTCCCGGTGTCCGGGAAAAAGGCGTCCTGTATGTATTGGGATATATCGCATTTCTGCTGATCGGCACAGTGGTATTCATTACTATTCCGCTGTGGCTTTATAAACACAGTCAGAATAACCGGACAGAAGCGGCGAAGCAGGATTGACAGAAAATATAAAGTCAAATATGCAGTTCCCGGCAGGATGTTTCAAATATATCTCCTGCCGGGAACTGAAATTTTTAATGACGGAACGGAAAATTTTATTCTTTTTTCCTGTTCGGAAATTTATTTTCCTGATATCATTGCATTGACATCAGATTGCGGATCACGGATACCTTTTATACCAAAGTTTTTCACCAGAGTTTCCGCGATATCCGGCGATAAAAAGCCGGTAATCCCGGCCCCAAACGGATACTTTTGAGGCCCAGAAGCTTGGTGTCAGCTTGGCAAACTTCAAAAAGCAAGAGCCTTATCTGCCTTTCAAGAGGAAGTATGTTGGTCATGAAATCAGGTATCGTAACACAGATATTATCCGCTACATTCTGAGCGATGACCCGCAATCTATCGAAACTGATTCAAATTAAGAGTCGCTGTCTGGAATCGCAATGCGATTCCAGACAGTAATCTGAAGTTGAAGCGATTTTCAGAATTTGATTTCACAGCAAAATTCTGAGTTTTCGCCTCAAAAAGCGTTTCAGAATGATGGGAGGCGATAAAAAATCCAGCCGCCATTTTTTTGCAAAAAATGGCGAACGAAGACGCAAGTCTTCTCTTAACTGTGCGAAGCACAACTTCACTCAAAAGGCGCAGCCTTTTCTTCCTTGCCACGGCGTCATGCAATGAAGTCGGGACATCTTCACCAAACTCCAGAGAAGACTTACTTGTGAAGACGTTTCGTTTACGCTCCACTTGCTTGTCACGGCGTGATCTGCGGAGCAGATGAAGACGGATGAAGTTTTTTTACTGCGCTTCGCTTAAACGGCGGCAAGCCGCCTTGATTTTTCCATTTGCGGTGATATATTTATTCCCATAGGAATTGCAATATGGAAAAGACTTTCAAAAGAAATATACAAAAACTTGTAATATTTATGCTGATCGCGGCGATTATTCCGCTATTTGGGTTATTGGTGCCGTTGTTGCCGCATATGATTAGTGGAATTGTTTTTCTGTTGCTGATTATTGGCTGGGCACTATTTTGTTTTTTCATCCTGCTTTTGGGTAGTTCGGTAATATTGGAGTTGTCTTGCCAAAAGTTGTTCCGGCTACTTATTTTGATTGCATGGTTTCCTTTTTACACGCTACTGTGTTGGGGATGGGCAACTTTGGTAATGCTGCTTGGGATGCAAATATTCAGGTATGTTTAATATAATTCGGAGATAGTAACTCTTTATGACACAGCAAAACGCACTAAAACTTTTTGAACAGAAACAAGTCCGTTCCGTTTGGGATGATACCACCGAAGAATGGTACTTTTCGGTAGTGGATGTGGT
>JAFTUS010000192.1 GCA_017466125.1 Lentisphaeria bacterium
CCAGTTCGGGGGAAATTTGGTTGGTAATATCCACTGTCACGGTTTCTCCTCCAATCGCAGACCCAGTTTCCGCACAAGGGGTTCCCAGGTCTCAAACTGCCAGCAAAGGGATGCCGCGCTGTGGGAATCCCCGGAGAGAATGACGCTGCCGACCGCGTGGATATCAACGGCATCGTCGGCGGCAGCTGGTTCGGGGATGGCGTGAGTGCTTCCGACTTCAAGGGCAAGGTCAAAGCACTCAAGGGGGCACGGTTGGAAGTCCACATCAACTCCCCCGGAGGGAGCGTGGATGACGGCTTGGAGATCTACAACTTTCTTTGCGGCCTCAAAGCCGCCGGGAAGACGGTCGAAACCTATGCCGACGGGTTGGTCGCAAGCATCGCCAGCGTGATCTTCATGGCGGGCGACGTCCGGAAAGCTCCGGAGAACGCTCTTCTGCACATCCACAATGCGCTGTCGTTCAGTTACGGCAATGCAGCGGCGCACGAGACCGTGGCCGGTGAGCTGCGGAAGATCTCCGCCAACATCGCCAAGATCTACGCCGACCGCTGCGGCAAAGAGGCGCAGGAGTTCGCCGATCTGATGGATGGTTCCGGCAAAGATGACGGTACGCTTATGACAGTCGCCGAAGCGCAGGAGCACGGCATGATCGACGAGGTGATCGAGAACAAGAAGAGCCTCGCTGCGGCATTCCGCAGCTGGGACTTCGTTGACGGCCTTCCGGCAGACCCGGAAGATCCCGAAAAGCCGGAAGATCCTGAAAAGCCCGAAGATCCCGAAAAACCGGAAGATCCCGAAAAACCGGAAGATCCCGAGAAACCGGAAGATCCTGAAAAGCCCGAAGATCCCGAAAAACCGGAAGATCCCGAGAAAGAGGAGCTTGAAAACCGGGTCCGGGAACTTGAAAACCGGGTTGCGCAGATCCAGCGCAACGCCCTTGCGCCCACTCATTCCAACGAGGGAGGTTCTCTCTCCTGGGCGGAGGCAATGGCAGAGTGCGGAGGCAACTACTCCGCCGCCCGCCGGAAATATCCGGAAGTTTACGCACGTTTCATGAAACATTAACCGCCAAAGGAGGTATCTATGGCAAAAACTCAAAATTCCCGCCGTCCGGATCTGGAAACCCTGCCGCTTGCAGGCACTGAAGGCTACATCGCCGACCAGATCTTCCCCGTCTTTCATGTCGGCCAAAAAGCCGGCAAGATGAACTATCAGACCCTGGTCGCGAAGACAGCCGCAACCGGCAATCGTGCCGCCGGAACGGCTCTTGCGACCACCTACCTCGCCAAGGCTTCCGCCGACTGGGCAGTCGTCAAGAAGGAAGCCCGCTATGGCGTTCCCTTCGATGAAGTCGAGAACTACGGCGGCATCGAGTCCGCTGACGAAGCCGGTGGCGAAGGCGCAAAACTCTCCGTCATGGATGCGATCGAGGCGGATGCCGTCACTGTCGTCTTTTCCGGCACCGGTACTGCTGTTGCAGCAGGCGGCTTTGTCGCCGCTGTCAAAGCAGCCAAAAACAAAATCAAACGCTATGTCGGCAAGACCGTTCTCGTTCTCTCCCAGACCGCCTACGATGCCGTCTGCGAAGATGAGTCCGTTCAGGATCGAGTTGCCCTGTTCACCTCTGTTACCCCTGCCGACAACGAACAGATCCTTGCGCTTAAGAAAACCATCCTCTGTATGGCTCTCGAAATCGACGATATCCTTGTCGGCGATGATGAATTCTGGGGCGGAGCAAACGCCTCCAAGGTCGCATTGGTGAAGGTCGCACCCGCGGACGTCAACAGTCACATCCGCAAGGCGGTATTCGCCAAGCAGCTCGCTTACTATCCCGCCGACGGCAGCCGTTTCGAGATCGTCTCTTTCCCCGACGACAACGACAAGGCGAACAAGTACGATGCTACGGCATACTACAAGCTGCAGGTGTTCAACACCGGGGCTGTGGCTCTGCTGACCCTTTCTGCCACGTCTGAGCCGTCCGAGCAGCCCGAGCAGTCCGAATCGTCCGATCAGGAGTAAAGTTGTATGGATATTGAACTCCTCCGCGAGCGGTTTTCTTCGATCCTCACATCCGGCATCTCTGTGCAGGGGGTTCTCTCCGGGCTTCCGGAGAGATTTGCCGGAGACACCACGCGGGAAATCACCGCTGCATGGCTCAACCTCAAAGCGGATGAGGTTCGGGGGCTCTACGGCTTCTCCGCTCCCTATGCCGGCAGCGTGATCACCGCCGACCTTCCGGGTGTGTCGAACCTTTCTCCGAACGAGATCCGCAAACTGAAACTTTCCCTTTCTGGCGCGGGGGAGTTCGATATTCTTTCTCTCGTTGACATTCAGGGCGTCGGGGTCCGTTTTGACCTTGCAAGGGCAATGCGGCAATGAGCAGCAGAAGTTTCTGGGAGAGCCGTCTGGAGATGAACACTGAGAAGTTCCATAAGAGCCTCTCCAAACTGGTGGAGATCTCCCGCAAAGGGGCGAAAGAAGTCACGCTGGAGGCGGCGAGAAAATTTGCCGCCGCAGCAAGACAGGCAATGCCGCCAAGCCCCGGAAAAAGCAAGATCGCCCCGGAGAAACTTTATCGCAAGATCATCGAGATCCAGCCGGATGAGAAGAATTCATACTTGCGTATGAGTTACTACCACCGCGGCATCCGCTACCGGGTCCCGTGGATCAAGACCCTCGACCACGGCAGAAGCCGGGGAGTGAAAGAGTTCTCCTCTCTGGCGGAAGCGCAGAAGTTCTCCGCGATCAAGTATCGCGGCGCATCCAGATACGGCTGGGCGCAGGGGATCAAGGCTCTGGGCGGGCGCATCCCGAACCAGTACAGCCGGGGATTTCCCGCTGCAGCGGCAGCGGCAAGGCTTATTCCGCTGACCGGCAGCACGGTTCAGCGGGAGACTCTGGAGGGGTACTCCATCGAGATCGAGAACCACTCCCGCGCAGCCGGGGACTACTGGCTGCTGCGAAGTGAAGCCGAGGGGCGCAAGAAAGCGGCGAACGCCATGAACCGGGAGATCCGGAAAATCGAAAAGGAAATGCAAAGCAATGCAGGATAAAACCAACATTTTGGAAGATGCTGTAAAATCAGCTCTCTCACATCTGGGAGAGATCCGGCGCATCGGCGATCTTGAGATCGATCCGTCACAGACACCGGCCGGTATCTGGGTTAGCGTAAAAAGCGAAGAACCCGTCTGCAACCGGCAGCGGCTGACGGTGACGTTCTACGTCCGCACGCACGCCGACAGTGATCCGGAGCGCAAGCGCATCGATGCGCTTTCATCCGCGCTGGTGCAGGCGGCGAGCGTCATGAAGTTTGAAAACATTCCTGACGCCGCCATTCTGCCGGTGTCGGGGGGAGATTACAGCATGGAAGATGATTTCCATGTTCAGACATTCAATCAGATTATTCACATAAGGGAGGTGTAACATGGCATACCCCAAAGGTTTCGGCGTCTCCGGCGGAGACGGAGAAAAGAACTATACCGGCCGTACCCGCACGTTTAGCGGGAACACGGCCGACTTGACCAATGAATTCGGCGAGGTGATCAATCAGGTCGTTACCGGCGTGACCGAGGAAGTTCAGGAGGAATACTTCTGCGACGATCCCACCGCTTTTGAATCACCCGTCACCAACGGGCAGACCGGAAATGAAGTCTTCACCAATGCCACCGTCACCGAGACGGCGGCAGATTGGGCAAAAGTCTCCGTGACCCGCCGCAAACTTGTCGCAGAAGCGGAGGCGTAAGATGAGCGGGCCTGTTCGGGTTCCGGCAAACTGGATCAAGGACGCAGAATTCGATCCGGTTTTGGAGATGATTGCGATCGCCGGAGGCACATTCCGGAACACAGGGATCCCGACTCCTTCCCTGGGCTCTCTGATGCTGCTCGAGTTGTGCGACAACAAATTCTTTCTCCACCCCGAAACATGCAGCGGGGAGGATCTCGGACAGGCCCTTTTTCTTTTTTATTCCGGAAAGTCGGCAGTTGCGGCGGTGGTGGAATTCATTCACGACCGCCCGCTGAAAATCGAAGAGGGCGGCAAATGGGCGATGCTGAAATTCGGCGACACCGTGATCGACCATTACGGGGAGTTCGTCAAATGGGCGATCGAACTTCCTTTTTACGGGCTTACAATGCTGCCCGGCGGCGGCGAGAGCCGCGATCCATTCATTTTTAACGCCGTTTCCGTCAGCCGGTTGATTTACCTTGCTGCAAAATTCGGCAATCTGACACCGGACGAGGCGTTGTGGAAGATGCCGTTGGCATCCCTCGGGCATCTGATCGCCTGCGGCTGTGACGCCGAAGGGGTCAAGGGGGTCGCCCGGCCAAAAGATCCTGAAGATATCCGCCGCCAGTTGCAGGCGGCAAGAGAGAGAGAAGAACGCGGGGAGAAGCATCCATGGCAAAACTGAAAGTAATTTTTGATGCCGAGATCTCAAAAGTAAAAGCGGCGATCGCCGCCTTGAAAAAAGATACGAGCGACTTGAAAAAGGAGATCAATAAACCGGCCCGGGGGAACTTCTCCAGTCTGGTCTCCGGCGCGAAGTCCGCGGCAGGGAAAATCAAAGGTTTTTTTGTCGGAGCTATGGCGGTTCTGGGCGTCTCCGCCGGAGCATCTGCGATCAAGGATCTCGCGGTAAGGCTCGATAACATCGGCAAGAGTTCCCGGAACATCGGCGTCACCGCCGAAGAGTTCCAGAAACTTACCTATGCCGCTGAAAGCGTAAACTTTCCGTCGGAACAGTTGAATATGATATTCACCAAAGTCCGGCAGACCGTCGGTGATGCCGCAAGGGGCGTTCAGAGCGCGGAGGATAAACTTGCCGCGATCGGTTTGCGCAGTCAGGATCTTGTCAAGCTCCGTCCGTATGAGCAGTTCCAGAAGATCGCCGAAGCGATCCGGACCATTCCGGGCGAGGCCGACCGGGCTTCCGCCGCTATCGCGCTCTTCGGCGAACAAGGGCTTCGGATGACCAACTTCCTGAATGAGTTTGAGCAGCTCGGTCAGGAGCTTTCGCAAAAAGGGGCGATCATTCCGGATCAGGCGATCGCCGATGCGGAAACATTCACACAGCAGATCACCAACATTCAGCGGCTGCTGCAGTCCCTGACAGTGAATTCCGGGCTTCTGTCGCAGCTCGTCAAGCTTGCCGAGGGGGTGGAAGCCATCTTCGGCAATAGCCAAAGAATGAAAAACAGCGGAGTGCGCGACAAATACTCCTACGGCAACAAATTTCTTGATACCGTCGTTTCTGTCGGGCGCACCGCCGCAAACGGGCTCGGCGGACTCATCGGCATGGGGACGATCTGGGGAGACAAGGGACTGGGTGACTGGCTCATGCCGGGCAACGACATGGATTTGATCACGGACGCCGCTCCGTCCAAAGCGGAAAGACAGCGGATGCGGCAAGCGCAGCTTGCCGCCGCAGAGCGCAAGAAAAAAGAGGCGGAGGAGCGGGAGAAACTCCGGCAGCAGGCCAAAGCGGCGCAGCTCGCCAAGGTGCAGCAAGCGCAGCAGCAGAAGAGCGACCAATCCGTCCGGTCGAGGCTGGATGAAATGTATAAAAAGCTGCGCTATCAACAGCTTATTAACAACGGGCTGGGTAAGGAAGCAGCGATCCTGCAGGAGATCGATGCCGCCGAAAAGGCTGCCGGGCGAAAGCTGACGGCAGATGAAGAAAAGGAACTCCGCGGCGCGGCGGGGTTCATGTACGATCTGCGGCAAAAGGACCAAAAAAAGGTCGATACGGTCGCCAGAGTGCGGCCGGAGATCTACTCTGACTCCCTCCTGCGCATGGGCGGCAGGATCGGCGCGATCGGCAACGCGCAAGACTACAACCGCAAAACGTTCGACCGCCTCGGCGATATCCGGAGCGATCTGCGAGACATATCCAACAAGATGGGCGGAGGCCTGACTTTTGATTGAGAAAGAAGATGAGCGAATTTATTGATTTTGGACTTTACGAGCAGCCGAATTCCGGTGGAATGAACGGCAAGCAGTTCACGTATATTTTTTCCGGCATCGGAAAAGGGCGGGCAAGAGAGGCTTTTGAAAGCCTCTGGGGCGACTCCGCCCTGGTGCCGCTGTTCCGGGGGTCTCCGGTGCTGCGAAGTCAATGCAGCATCGCCCGTGCCGGTTACATTGAGACCTTGACGATCGTTACCGGCCCCTTGAACAGTTCCGGCGGCGGAGGCGAGAGTACAGAGGATGGATTTGCCGAATTCTCGCTTGAAACGAACCGCATCGAAAAGGCGATCGAGACGCATCCGAACTATAAGGTCTGCTGGAGCCGCGATCTCTTTTATGCCGCGCCAAGCAACGGTAAGACCGTCAAGATCCCCGATGAACCTGAATGGTACCGGAACAGCAAGCGTGTTCCCGACCGGAGTGACCCAAACTGGGTCGCCGCCAAAGAGTGGCCGGCGGACGCCGTGATCGGCGGGATCCAGAAACACTTCGTTCTGGCGGCGAGCCGCACCAAAGAGGGGGTCGAAGTCTACCCGGTCAATGCTCCGATCGTCACGGAATACAAGCACTTCACCTCGCTTTCGGCGGCCAAAAAAAATCTTCGGATCGCAAACCACCTCTGCGCTCCGGGAGAAACCTTCGATTACTCCTCCGCCGATATCTGCTGGCTGGTCAATCCGGACGGCATCGTCGAGGAGAACGGGGAGTATGTGACAAGGAATACTTATCAATACGCAGATCAATGGGATACTGATATTTATGAATTTGCCTGATTACCCTGAAAAAGGGGAGAGTATCTGCGCCTGGCTGCGCCGCCTCTTCCTGTATGTCCGGACGCTGGAGCTGCGTGGGGACGGCAAAACCTGCCGGATCGATCGCACCGCCGCCGGGAGCGTGCTGCACATCCTCCCCCATGGCGGAGGTGGTGGCTCAGTCTATGGCTACAACGGACCATTCCGGCTGGGGTTTGACGGCGGAAAACTGCTGATCCAGAATGGGGCGAACCCCTCCTCTGCCAACGCCGGACTTGCCAATATCAACGGCGATCTGCTGCCGGTCCCCACGGGCAGCATCGAGCCGAAGGCGGGGTATGTCATCCTGACGGCTGAACTCAAAAACAACGCTGTAACATTCTCCTGGGGGATCTCGACAGATCTTCCGACGGGAGAAAACGGCAGCAGCAAGGGGTATTCCGTTGCGGGGGAGATCATTAAGATCGATGATGTTGAAACGATCATCCAGTACCCGCACGGAGTTCTGACGGTCTTCATCGGAGGAGAGTGCAAACAATGATCACCATTCGCAAACAAAATGGAAAGATCCTGAAAGACGGAAAAGCTCTCCGCTGTGATTGCTGCGAAGAGGAAAGCAGTTCATCTGCGGGCGGAGATTATTTTGTCGCGATCGGCAGTTGTTATGTCGGAGGATATGGAAAAATCTACCCTGATGAACTTTTTGCAGATCTTGATCTTCCTGAAATGCAAAAATATCGGTTTGTTTACCGGGATGAATTGGGTATCCCAATAGACACAGCCTTCCCGGACTCCATGATGGACCATTGGCCAGCATGGCCCCCTGACTATCCAGACCCGATCCCTTGCTGGCGTTTCCGGCAGTTGCTATGGGTTTACAAAAGAAACTCATGGGATGAGCCGCAAACTCCAGAAGAAATTATCGCTGAATACAACGCTGATACCGGATGCGGTTTTTATGGCTGTAAAAACTGGAAACTTTTGACGCCAGGGGAAAGTTTTGTAAGTGCTGAAGTTGCTGAAAACATTTGGCTAAAAAATGAAGTGCTGATAGGTACGTCAGGCGCAAAGACTGACTCTGTTGGCGTTGGAGATGACTTGGAAGATCAATGGCCAATTCTATACGCCTGTGGAACGGACAAGAGTATAGCTCATGGATTATGGATCCCCATTGATGCAACACGGGATTATGGAGATACACCAACTGAAGCATTCCTTTCCAAATATCAAAAATATCTTGATGTTTACGGGGAAAGATACTTGCCATACGGCGAAATCTGGGTAAGCCATTGTGTTTACATAGATCATTACAACTACGATCCGCTTCACGGCGCACCATGCGGCTGTTCGGACAGTTCCAGCAGCAGTAGCAGCGAGCCGTCCGAACCGTCTGAACCGTCGGAGCCGTCAGAGCCGTCGGAGCCGTCTGAACCGTCTGAACCGTCGGAGCCGTCCGAACCCTCCGAGCCATCGGAGCCGTCGGAGCCGTCCGAGCCCTCTGAACCGTCGGGTAGTTCCAGCGGCAGCACTGAGCCGCCGGGGCCTCCGTCAGAGCCTCCGTCAGAGCCTCCGTCTGACCCCTCCGAGCCGTCGGAGCCGTCCGAACCGTCGGAGCCCTCTGAGCCGTCGGAACCGTCGGAGCCATCAGAA
>JAFTUS010000193.1 GCA_017466125.1 Lentisphaeria bacterium
ACTTTCGCCGCCATTTTAAGGCGGCGACCAGCGTTCCGCCGCTGGATCACGTCCGGGTACGACCCGGGGCGGGGTACGCGCTGCGCGCGGATTTTTTTTTATCAGTCTATGTTTAGTACACAGCCAATAGTAACAACAAAAAATAATGAAAAAGACCGGATGCGTAACAAAGTTACTGTGGGAATGTCGATTTGTCAAGCGGAAAATGGATTTTCTTTGGACGAAACATTTTTTGTGCCCGTCTCTGTAAACATTGACCGAAACAGGGTTTAACAGAAATTTATTCTGCGAAATCGTAGGCGGCGTGTTTTTTGCGGTAAGCGGCGGGGGGCATGGCTGTTATCTGACGGAAACTGCGGTAGAAAACTTCGATGTTTTCAAAACCGCACTCCTCTGCGATCTCTTTGATCGACGCCGTGTCCTTCTCCAGCATGGAACGCGCTTTGGCGATCCGCCGTTCCAGAAGATAACTGTGGGGCGTACACTCCAGATACTTTTTGAACTCACGGAAAAGCTGATTGCGGCTGATATTTGCAACTTGCGCCAGCGAAACAACATCCAACGGTTCAGAAATATGTTTTTCTATATAATCAAGCAGACGCATGAGTTTGCTTTCAGCAGGAATACGGCGCAGCCCCGGCAGCGATGATGAACTGACTTCCGCCGGAGCCATTGCCTGCGCCGCAAGTTGCGTGAGGCAGTAATCACAAAGCAGCCGGTCTTCCGGAGCATGCTCAAACCAACTGCGGGAATAACGGATGAAATCTTCAAAACTCTGTCCGCTGTTCCGCCATTGGAAAACTCTCGGAACTGTACGCCTTTTTTCATTGACACTGAAACGGAATGTCGCACACTGGTAGGGCGATTGCCGCGTGGTATCGCAAATCGTCCAGTCTCCGGCTATGTGCCAGAAAATCGCCCCCCGGGAAAAACGCCGGATCTCGCCGTCTTTTTCAAAAAAAAGTTCGCCCGCCGTAAGCACCTCCACCAGTTCCGAACCGTCCGGGATCATGACCGAACGGATCGGAAAATATCCGGCATTGCCCGCATTGAAATAACCGATGCCGTCTGTTCCAGTTATGTGATCAAACATACTCATTGTTACAAAATATAAACATTTGGTACTTTTTATCAATTGCAAATACGATTGTCTGTGATATTTTAATAACAGGTAACATACAACTCTTTTACGAAAAGTCAATCTCATTCGGAGATTTTCAATCAAAAAAGAGAAAAAAAAGGAGCATAAAAATGGTACGTGATATCGGAGTCCAACTGTACAGTCTTCGCGAAAAATCCAAAGAAGATTTCCCCGCCGTCCTGAAACTGGTGGCTGACATCGGCTACAAAGCGGTGGAACCCGCCGGATTTTTCGGCATCGCCCCCAAAGAATTCAAAAAGATGATCGATGACCTCGGTCTCAAGATGTACACCAGTCATACCCCCTGGGCAAACAATATGCCCGTCAATGAAGTGATCGATATGGCAGGCGAACTCGGCCTCGACCGCGTTGTCTGCGGCTTCGGCCCCGATGATTACAAGGATATGGACAGCATCAAGCGCACCGCCGACAAGGTCAATTCCATTCTGCCCGAACTCAAAAAAGCCGGTCTGATGCTCTTCCAGCACAACCACGACTTTGAATTCCAGATGCTCGACGGCCGTCTGAAATATGATATTTATGCCGAAATGGTTCCCGATGTCAAGTTCCAGCTGGATGCTTTCTGGTCCAGCAACTTCGGTGCGAACGACCCCGCCGAAATGGTCAAACATTTCTCCGACCGGATCGTCTCTCTCCACATCAAAGACGGCACCTTTGAACAGAACCCCGACAACTTCCGCATGGTCAACGGCTTCCTCGACCGCGACCTGAAACTGCGTCCGCTCGGCACCGGTCAGATGGATATTCCCTCCATCGTCGCCGCCGCCCCCGAACGGGTCAACTGCCTCATCGTCGAACTGGACTACTGCGTTATCGATATGGTCGAAGCCATCCGTCAGAGTTACCGCTACATGACCGAAAACGGTCTTGCCGTTGGCAACAAATAATCAGGAGCATATATCATGGATAAAGTCAAATGCGGTATCATCGGCTGCGGCATGATCAGCGATACCTATTTCAAAGCGGCAAAACGGTTCCGCAACATTGAAATCATCGCCTGCAGCGACATCATTCCTGAACGCTCCAAAGCCAAAGAAGAACTCTACGGCGTAAAGGCGATGACCAATGAGGAACTGCTGGCGATCCCCGAACTGGAGATCGTTATCAACCTCACTCCGCCCCGCGTCCACTCCGAAATCGACATGGCGGCTCTCAATGCCGGGAAAAACGTCCATTCCGAAAAACCCTTCGGCGTGGATGCGGAAGATGCCCAGAAGGTCATCGACCTTGCCAAAGCAAAAGGCCTCCGTGTCGGCTGCGCCCCGGATACTTTTCTCGGCGGCGGTCAGCAGACTGCCCGCAAACTGATCGATGACGGCTGGATCGGCAAACCCCTTTCCGGTACTGCCATCGTCGCCAGCCGCGGTCCGGAAAAATGGGGTCAGGCCCCCTTCTTCTACGATTACGGAGCCGGTCCCATGCTCGACCTCGGCCCCTATTACATGACTTCGCTGGTCAATATGCTCGGTCCTGCCAAGTATGTGACCGCCGTCACCACCAAGGGTTTTGAATACCGCACCCTCGGCGCGGAAGTTTCTGAAACGTACAAGGATCAGTACAAACCCTTCGACCGTTACCCGGTCACTGTGACCACCCACCTGACCGGTATCATCGAATTTGCCTGCGGAGCGGTCATTACTGTTATCAGCAGTTTCGATGTCTACAAACAGGGACATGCGCCGATCGAGATCTACGGAAGTGAAGGTTCTCTTCAGGTTCCCGACCCGAATACCTTTGACGGCCCGGTGAAACTTTTCCGCCGCGAATGGGGTTATATCTACGAACACAATCCCGATTGGAAAGAAGTTCCTCTTGTTTACGGCTACACGACCAACAGCCGCAGTATCGGAGCATCCGATATGGCGATGGCACTGCGTACCGGCCGCAAACACCGCGCCAACGGCGAACTTGCCAACCACGTTCTTGAAATCATGCTTGCGTTTGACAAATCCAGCAAACTGGGCGCAAAAGTCGAACTCAAGACCACCTGTGAACGTCCCGCCCCCCTGCCCCTCGGGTTGGAGGACGGCGAAATCGACGAATAAGGTTTTATAAAAGAGTTTTGCGGGGAAGAAACCTTTTTGAAAAAAGGTTCTCTTCCCCGCACCCCTTTTTCCAAAAACTTTCGTCAGCATTGCTTTTATCCTGCGATAAAAGCAATGCTTTTTTCATTTCAGCACCTCGTCCCTGCCGGAGAAAGCACAAATTCTCCTTTATAAAACTTCGTCAAGCCGCCCTTTGATGAAAAATTCCGTCAAAACTACGCTGAATATTTGAGTTTGCCTTATGATGAAGACTTGAAAGAGTTCAGATCTTCTGCATCTGTTTTAGGCGATAAGGATTTCCTTG
>JAFTUS010000194.1 GCA_017466125.1 Lentisphaeria bacterium
ATTGCTCGGGAAGAGTTCGCGCATCCGTTTGAGTTCTTTTTCTGCGGTGGCGGTGTCTCCTTTTTGCAGAGCGAGTTCATGCAGACGGCGGTGGATGGCGGGGCGGGCTTCGTTGATCGCAAGGGATTTGCGGTAGTAGTGTGCGGCAGTGTCAAAATCTTTCATGGCAAGCGCGTGATCCCCCATGACTTCATAGGGCATCGTGCTGTAACTGCGGAACTTCAGAACACGTTTGAACTTCTGCTGGATCTCTGCCGGACTTCCCATATTTCCCCCCGGACGGGCGGCGATCATCAGGTCATCAAGGGCTTTTTCGCCAACGACCCAGTGGATATTGAAACTCACAGAAACCAGTGCCGCCGCACCAAGCAGCAACAGCGGAAGGCAAGCGGTTTTCCCCGGTTCACTCTGCGGTTTTTCTTCAGCAAGAGCAAGCAGCTGCATCACACCGAAAACAGCAAAACAGGCGGGAATTTGCATATTCACATCCAGCATACAGTGCAGCAGAAATGCGCAACTCCCCCAGAAAACAGCCCTCTGCGTCAGAGATGCTTCGCGCCGCAGCACTCTGCGCCCCTGATAAAACAGCGGCACGAACAACACCGCCGCGATCAGAATTCCCCCGAAAATTCCCGCTTGAGATGCAAAGGAGGCAAGCACGTTGTGCGGATCACGCGCCGACTCGTTGGAATTTGTCGTTTTCAACGCCATGTGACGCTCGAAAAAACCGCCCCAGCCGTAACCGGCAAGCGGTTTTTCGCACACCATGCGGACGGATGTTCTGATGTAGTCCACCCGCTCGCTTGCCGACAGAAATCCGCGCCCGTACATCTGAATGTAGATGCCTCCGGCAAGCACAGTTGCAACAGCAGCCGCTGCAAGCGAAAGCCGCCACCGTCTCCGCATCGGCAAAGTCAGCACCCAAATCCCGAAAATCACCAGCGCACACAGAAATCCGCCCCGGCTTTTGGTCATCAAAAAGACCGTTCCGGAAAGCCCGAAGCCGATCACAGGAAACAGGATACGGGAGACCTTCTGCGGTTCAAAATAATCTCCGCACTGATACAGCGCAGTCAGCAGCAGCGGCAGGGTCAGCAGCAGAAATCCCGCCAGCACATTCGCAGAAGTGAAATTGGCGTAAACACGGTTATCCTGAACTTTCGCCCAGAGAACATAGTTCACCTGCTCCCCGGCGGCGATCTGACTGTCAATGAACTCCCGCATTTCGGCAAAGCCGACAAAATACTGGTACAAGCCGGAAAACCCCAGATAAAGCGCACTGCATACGATCCCGCCCAGCAGCCATCTGCGCTGTGCAGGATATTTCAGCAGATAAAGTCCCGCTGCCGCAACAAAAGCGGAGATCCCGGCAAAATGCGCCAGCATCCCGATCGAATAACTCAAGTATGCCCCGTTGCGCCAGCCGATCAGCACCGCCGCTGCCGGCACGATGCCCCATAACAGAAGCAGTTTGCCGGACAGGGTTTTCAACTCCCCTTTGCGCAACGGAAAAAAGAACAGAGCCGCCAGCAGTGTCGCACCGGAAACAATTCCCCACACGTGGGCGGGATAAGTGACGATGAGCCAAGAAAAAAGGTCTTCCGGAAAAAAACTTGTCGCCTCCGGCATGACCGCCAGCGACGCAAATTTCACCGGCAGAAAAAAACACAGAAGCGTCAGCCAGATACCGAAAATCTTTCCGGCCCCTGAAATCGTTTCTGTGTTCTTCTCTTTTTTCATCTTATTTCATATTCCGCAGAAAATCGGTTGCCTGAATACCGCTGGCGACCTTTTCCATCGCCTCTTTGACGGCGGCGGATTTTTCCAGACCGGCGGCAAGTTCGCCCCGGTCGCAGGCATCCATAAAAACAGGGTCCAGCGGCAGTTTTGCCAACAGCGGCACATTGGCGTGACGGGCGAGTGCTTCGCCGCCGCCTTTGCTGAAAATATCATGCTGTTTGCCGCAGTCGGGGCAGACGAAACCGCTCATGTTTTCAACGATACCGGCAAGGGGCAGACCGATCTGCTGACAGAAATCGATGCACTTGCGGCAATCGGCAAGGGCAACTTCCTGCGGAGTGGTGACGATCACGCCGACCTTGTCGCAATCCACCAGCTGACAGGCGGAAATCGCTTCGTCGCCGGTTCCCGGCGGAAAGTCGATGATCAGGTCATCAAGTTCGCCCCAGACGACCTCTTCGAGCAACTGTTTGATAACGCCCATCTTGACGGGTCCGCGCCAGACGATCGCCTTGTCGCACTCTTCCAGCAGCAAACCGATGGAAACCAGTTTTATTCCGCTGATTTCCAGCGGGATCATCCCTTCTTCGGAGCCTTCCATGTGCAAATGAGCGGCATTGAAGAGCGTGGGTTGGGAAGGACCGTGAAAGTCCGCATCGAGGACCCCGACTTTGCGTCCCTGTTTTGCAAGGGTCACAGCCAGCGATGCGGCAACGGTACTTTTGCCGACGCCGCCTTTGCCGGACATCACCAGAATTGCCCGTTTCACCGTTTTAAGGATCGGTTCTTTTTTTTCATCAGCGCAACTGCCGCTTGAAGAGCATCCGCTGCAATTTCCTGAACAAGCCATTTTTTCTTATCTCCATAAAAAAATTTTTAACGATTATATAAGATACCATCATCCGGAGCATTTTTCAAATGAAGTAAGGTTTTTTGTGGATTTCTATTTGAAAATAAAAAAAACAGCAATAATAAATGCAGGACGGGGCTTGAGAAATCGCCAATTCCTCTTATTAGTGTATAATGAGAACTGCAAGAGGAGTAGAAATGTTTTCTGAAGTACCTTTCAAACGCGCGACGGCTCTGCTGTCGGCGGCATTGCTTATGGCCGTAAGTTGGGGATTTTTCCATTTTCCGCCCGGAAATATGCTGACGGCGGCCTTTACATTTCTGACGGCGGCTCTCACCGCTGATATCAGGGACATTTCTCAAAAAGTCCGTTTGATCCTGCTGCTGGCAGGCTATGCGGCAACGGCTCAACTGCTGGTCGGAATAACGGCAAATGCTCCGCTTCTGCGGATACTTCTGCCGGCTCTTTTTGCATTTTTCACACTGGCGACTTTTCCCAACCGCAGCGGCAGCTGCATCGTGCTGATCGTCGGCTATCTCGCCTGTTTTGCCCCCGGCGGATTGATCCCGGCTCTCGACCGGTGCGGCGAAATCCTGTTCGGAACTGCCGTTGTGTTTCTGATAACGACACTGGCAAACGGCACAGGAAATGCTCCGGTCTTTTCCGCTCCGTTGCCGTTTTATTTCTCATTTGTTCTTTCTGCCGAACTCCTGCTCGGACATCTTGCCGCTTCGCTTCTGCAACTGAAACAGGGGCCGTGGGTCATGCTGACGATCCTTTTTATCTGTCAGGCGGCGCAAAACGGGAGTTCCACAGAGTCGCTGGCGTACCAGCGGATATTTTCTGTACCGCTCGGCATTTTGCTCGGAGGGTGGTATTTGAGTTGTTTCTGCTATCTGGATAACCGCTTTGTCTATCTGGTGCCGTTTATCGGTGCGGCGGGGTTCTGGATGCTGTATCAAACGGGGAATTTCTTTTTCTTCACAGTATTTTTTATGATGGCATTCACGATTTTGGCGGACTGGCAGACGGGTCCGGCGGAGTATTTCTATTTCAAAGATCTTCTTTTCTCCCGTTCATTTGCAACTCTGCTGGGCGTTCTGCTGGTACTGTTCGGAGAAGTTTTTTCAGAAAAGGAGTATAAACAAACATGAATTTCCGGAAACCTCAAATGCTTTTTCTTATTTTATGCACCATTATACTGATCGGCTGTGTCTACTGGTTTTACTGGCACTTGAAACCGTTTACCGCCAATGCGTTTGTCTTTGCCGACACCCGCCCGGTCACGCCGCTGGTCGATGGATATATCACGCATATTTACGTCAGAAACAATCAGTTTGTCAAAAAAGGCGAACCGCTTTTCACCGTCTATACACGCCCCTATCAACTGAAAACCGAAATCCTGAAACAGGAGATCAGCGCAACCGGTGCAAAACAGAAAAAATGCGAAGCCGAGATCCTCCGGGCCGATGCAGAGATCCGTCTGCGGCAAGCGGATCTCGACCATGCGCAATATCTTTTTTTGCGCGCTCAAAAAATGTACGCCGATGGTGCTGTCTCCGGCGATTATCAAAGCGAAACCCTCCGCAACAAACGGGCGGCAGAAGCAATGCTTGAAGCGGCAAAACACCGGAAAAACGCCTTGCAGTTTGAATTGAAAGCCCTCTCTTTTACCCTCGAAAAACTGAAACACTCCCTTGCTTTGAGCCAAGTTTATCTTGCAGAAACTACCGTCCGTGCAGAAAATGACGGTTATGTGACCAATATGACCCTCTCAATCGGCGGCTACTACCGCTCCGGCGATGTCCTTTTCGGCTTTATCGACACGACCCGCTGGTATTTACAGGCGAATTTCAAAGAGAGCGAACTCTCTGAAATCAGAGAGGGCGTCCCCGCAAAGATCTGGCTGCGGCAATATCCGGAAAAGTTTTGCCGCGGCGTGGTCACAAAGTGCGGCTGGGGCGTGGAAAGGCGTTTCATGTCGCCCCGCACCGGACTGCCGGAAGTCCGCAAAGAAAACGAGTGGTTTCTGCTGCCCCAGCGTTTCCCCGTTCAAATCCGGATCGAAGCGTATGATCCGGATATCCAGCTGCACCCCGGGGCAAGTGCCTATGTGGAACTGGATATCCCGTCACGTCCGGTACGGCAGTTTTTCTGGGAGTTGTTTTTATGGGAATGAGGTGCATCGTCTCTCTTTTTCTGCTGCTGACCGCCGCCGGTTGTCTGACACCGCCGGAAACTCCGGCAACGCTTGAAGAGTTCCGCCGTGCTTACCGTCCCTCCCCCGCAGTCTCTTTGCAGGGGAAAAAAGTTCTGACGCTTGAAGAGGCACAAAAAGCGGTACTCCTCAACAATCCGACATACCGCGCGGCTTACGATGCGATTCGCGCCGCCCGCTTCAACTATTACAGCGCATGGAGTGCCGCCCTTCCTGAACTTTCCGTACAGACGGATGTTGAACGCTCGCTGAAACGGGGGTACGATCTGAAGCATCCGCCCGCCGGGATCTTTCACCGTGCCGACCGCTTCACCACGACAACGGCACTTCAGGCGACATGGCTTCTGTTCGACGGCATGGAGCGGGAACTGAATATTCTGGTCGCCCGTCAGGATTTGCGGTCCTCCCGTGCCGCAAAACAGAATGTGAAACGTCTGCTGCTCCGTGCCGCCGCCTACGCATTTTACGATATTATTCTTGCCGCCGAAGAAAAACGTATCCATCTGGCGGACTTTGATTTTCAGCGGGCGGCTCTGCGTCAGGCAGAAGTGCGTTTTGCCAACGGTCATGTATCCAAAGCCGCTGTTTTGAATTTTCAGATCCTCGCAGTCAAAGCGCAGAGTGCCGTTCAGGACGCCGCCTATCGGGAAACGGTCGCCCGCAATGCCCTTGCCGCTCTGCTCGGCAGCATCCATGGAGAACTGCCGCCCCGTCTGGAACTGCCGCCCGCAGAACCGGACAGAGAGGAAACAAGTGCAGAACGTCTTCTCGAATACGCCATAGCACACCGTCCTGATTTGAAACAGAGCAAACTCCGTTTTGAAACAGCGTATTACAACAGGATGAAAAGTTATGCGGACTTTTTCCCGACGATCCGTCTGTCCGGCGGTTTCGGTTTTGATACTTATGCGGCAAAATACGGCAAAGCGGCATACAGCCGTTCCTATTATGCCCAACCGGGATTTTTCTACGGCATTTCAGGTGAATGGAATATTTTTCGCGGGTTTCAAAACTGGAATTTGAGCGCAAAATGGAAAGCATTGGAAGAGATGGCACGGCAGGAGGTGAACACCGTTTTTCTTGAAGTTGTGACCGAAGTCCGCGATGCGTGGGCAAACTGCCGCAACAACCGCAGACAAGTACAACTTTTTCAGGAGATCGCCCGCAGCGTACAGGAACAGCGCGACCTTGTTTACAGCGAATACCAAAACGGCAGAGAAACGATCACCCGTTTGAATGAAGCCCAAAGCGAACTGGTCTCCGCCCACAGCCGTCTCGCCGCCGCCCAAGCCGCACTCCGCAAGGCACAAGCCCAACTGGATGCGGCAGTCAACAGCAGAGGTTCAAGCCAGTGATGAGCATGTGTATTTTTGTGTCAACGCCAACGCCCTCATTTTCCTGCTGACGGACGAAACCGGCAAGTTCTTTCAATGGGACACGGAATACCTCGATGCACTCGACCTCTTCCGGATGCGCCTCCACTGTTTTGCCGCGGTAGGCGTCGCCGTCGATCTCCATAAAGACACAAGTGATCGGTTCGCCCGTCAAACCGGGACTGCTGTAAGCCGGTCCGGTTACAGAAATGATTTTTCCGGCATAGCCCGTCTCTTCGTACAATTCACGGTGCGCCGTCTCTTCCGCCGTCTCCCCGGGGTCGATCAGCCCCGCAGGAAATTCCAGCACCAACTTCCCGCAGGGCGGACGGTACTGACGGATCAGCAGCACTTCATTGTCGGGAACGATCTTCGCAAAGATGAAGCACCCCGCCCCTTCCCCGGTGCGGTCGCAACTCTCCCATTTGCGGGGCAAGCCGCAGTGATCGGTATATTCCAGTTCTCTCAAATATAAAAACTTTCCGTGTCCAAGTTCACGGCTGCCTGTGATTTTTTGTTTCATCTGGTAAAAATCCTGTTTATTTTTGTCTTTTTTATAAAATGCACTTGAAAATTACAGTTTTCAAGTTATTTTTAATAGAAAGCGGAGTTTTTGTCAACTCTTTTTTGAAAATTTCAAATTCCACTCTTTCTTGCAAACTTGCAAAAGCAATTCAGGAATTACAGGACGAATTCATGATTTTGGGTATTACCGGAGCAATCGGTTGCGGCAAAAGTACCGTATTGCGTATATTTGCCGAAAATAACTGGCGCATTTTTGATGCCGATAAATTGTGTCATCAACTCTATGACGGTCACGACCGGGAACTTTGCGCCCGAATTGCTGAATTATGGGGGAAGGATTTGATTTTATCCGACGGCAGCATCTGTCGGAAAGCACTGGGGAAAATCGTTTTCTCCGATAAAAAACAACTGGATATATTGACAGGATTATTATATCCGGCATTGCGGCGTGATTTACTCGATGCCGCAGAAAAATGCCGTCAGGAAAAAATCAACGCCGCCTTTGAACTGCCGCTGCTCTATGAGGGCGGATTTGAAAAAAGTTTTGATAAGATCCTGGCGATCTGGAGTTCTCCGGAGATCCGTCACAAACGGCTTCAGGAAAAACGCAGCATGAATATCGACGATATTCTCGCCCGCGAAAAACAGCAGCTTGCGCCGGATGAAAAACTGGAACGTGCCGATTTTGCCATTATCAATAACGGCACAGAAGAAGAATTGAAATCACAATTAAATTGTTTTTTTGAATATTTGGGAAAGGAACAAAAATAAGATGAACGATAACGAAATGGAATTGCCGTTGGATACTCCGCCCGCCGTACCGAAACGCCGTGGCCGCCCGCCGCGTAAAGCCGTCACTGAAACTGCCGCTCCGGCTCCGGAAACGGCTGCTCCGGCGGAAGTTGCCGCAACTCCCGCTCCGAAACGCCGCGGCCGTCCGCCGCGCAAAGCCGTTGCCGATGCTCCGGCTCCGGCAGAAAAGACTCCCGCTGAAGTTCAGTTGGAGTTGCCCGCAGAACCGGCTCCCGCTCCCGCAGTCCCCACGGCTCCTGTTGACGATATGGCGAATAACGGCGGCGATGCCGCTGAAACACTCCATATTTCCCCTGCCCCCGATCCGGTGCGCCGCCCCCGGCGCGAACGCTTCGACCGGCGCGAACGCTTCGACCGGCGCGAACGGTTTGAACGCCGGGAAAACAGTCAGGAAAATGAAACTCCTGTTGACGAAAACGCCGCTCCACAGGAAAACAGCGGTATTTCCATTAATATTTCTGAACTTCAGAGCAAAACCATTCAGGAACTCGCCGTCATGGGTGCCGAACTGGGCATCGAGGGCATCGGCGCACTGGATAAAACCGTCCTCGTCGGAGAGATCCTCCGTGCCAACGCCGCCAAAGGCGGTTCGTTCTACGGCTCCGGTTATCTTGAGGTCCTGCCGGACGGGTTCGGTTTTCTGCGTTCCCCCGCATTCAGTTATCTGAGTTGCCCGGAAGATATTTATCTTTCCCCCTCGCAAATCAAACGCTTCTCTCTCAAAACCGGCGATTATGTTACCGGGCAGATCCGCACCCCCAGAGAAAAAGAACGCTTTTTCGCCATGCTCAAGGTGGAGACCATCAACAACGAAGCCCCCGAAAAGAAAAAAGAGATCATTCCTTTCAACAGCCTCGTGCCGTACTTCCCCACCCAGCGGCTCATTCTGGAAAATGAACCCTCCAACTACTCCACCCGCGTGGTGGACCTCGTGACCCCCGTCGGCAAAGGACAGCGCGGTCTGATCGTTGCTCCGCCCCGTACCGGAAAAACCGTCCTCATGCAGAAAATCGCCAACAGCATCCGTCAGAACAATCCGGAAGTGAAACTTATCATCCTTCTGATCGACGAACGCCCCGAAGAAGTTACCGATATGAAACGCTGTGTCGATGCCGAAGTCGTCAGTTCCACCTTTGACGAACCGCCGGAACGCCACGTTCAGGTCGCCGAAATGGTTATCGAAAAGGCAAAACGCATGGTCGAATACAAACAGGACGTCGTTATTCTGCTCGACAGTATCACCCGTCTCGCCCGTGCCTACAACACCTTGCAGCCCCACAGCGGCAAAATCCTCACCGGCGGTGTGGATGCAACCGCTCTCCATAAACCCAAACGCTTCTTCGGTGCCGCCCGCAATATCGAAAACCACGGCAGTCTGACCATCCTTGCCACTGCGCTTATCGATACCGGCAGCCGTATGGACGATGTTATCTTTGAAGAATTCAAAGGTACCGGCAATATGGAACTGCATCTCGACCGCAGCGTTTCCGACCGCCGCATCTATCCTGCGATCAACGTCGAAAAATCCGGAACCCGCAAGGAGGAACTGCTGCTGCATCCTGACGAACTCAATAAAGTCTGGATCCTCCGCAAAGCGGTCAACGGCGTGCCTCCTGCTGAAGCAATGGAACTTCTGCTCGGCCGTCTGAAAAAAGTAAAGACCAATATTGAGTTTCTGCTCACTTTGCAGTCTCAGGCGGAATAAAGAGGTGTTGAAATGGCTGCTGACCCCAGAAAGAAAAACAATCCCCATACCGGGTATATGATGTTCTTCCTGCTGCTGCTGATCGTTGTCGCGGCGTTGATCCTGCTGCTCCCGGTGTACCGCAAGTACCAGAAACGGCAGGGTGAACTTGTTCAGGTCAACACCAAACTCAACACCCGCAAGATCGAACGGGCGGAATTGAACCGCGAAGTCTCCGGCTTGCAGAATTCGCCCGCAGAAGTCGAAAAAGTCGCCAGGGAGAAATTCGGTCTGGTCAGAGAAGGCGAAACCGTCATGAAGTACAAAAAAACGGAAGAAAAAACAAAGGACAGTAAATAATGAGCAATTCCTCTATGAGCAATCGTGATTTTTTTCCGGCAGAGTCCTGGCGCATTTTGCGCATCATGTCGGAGTTTGTGGAGTCGTTTGATACTCTCGCGCACGCACGGGAAATGTCCGTCTCCGTCTTCGGTTCGGCACGCACCCCGGAGGATGCCCCCGACTATAAAGAGGCATACAAAATGGGAAAACTGCTGGCAGAAAACGGCTACGGTGTCATCACCGGCGGCGGCAACGGCATTATGGGAGCCGCCAACAAAGGTGCTTTTGAGGCAGACGGTCAATCGATCGGTCTCAATATTGAACTGCCGCATGAACAGCGGCCCAATCCGTTTCAAACGATTTCGCTGGCATTCCGCTACTTTTTTGTGCGTAAAGTCTGTTTTCTGAAATACTCTGCGGCAGTGATCGTCTTTCCCGGCGGCTTCGGAACACTCGATGAACTCGGAGAAGTTCTGACCATGGTACAGACCCGCAAAATCAACCCCATTCCCATTATCCTTGTCGGAAAGAATTTCTGGGAGGGGATGACGGAATGGTTCAAAACGATGGAAAAAGAAGGTTTGATCTCCCCCGGCGATATTGACTTGATAAAAATCGTCGATACCGCAGATGAAGCAATGGCCTATCTGCTGGAATGTCACAAATACGGGCCGCGAGGCACTGTAATCGAAGGATAAACAAAAAATGGAATTTTCAGAAAAATTTTCCCTTTACAAAGTATTCTCTTCCCACATGGTTCTGCAGAGGGGGAAAGATATCGTCATTTCAGGGCAGGCTCTTCCCGGCAAAACCGTCCGGGCGGCTTTTGCAGGTCAGGAAGTGCTGGCAACGGCCGACGGAAAAGGCGAATGGTACGCCGCATTTCCCGCAATGACTGCGGGCGGCCCCTACTCCCTGACTGTCAGCGGAGCGGCAGGAACGGAGCCCGTGACGCTGGATGATATTCTCATCGGTGATGTCTGGTTCTGCTCCGGGCAGTCCAATATGGAAATGCCTGTCGGCGGGCCCAATCCCTACTTCCGCGCCGGAGATTACGAAGAGACGCTCGCCGATGCCGACCGTCCGCAAATCCGCCTCTATCAGAGCGAAAAACGTATTTCTCCCCACACCCCCAATCCCGAAGAGACCAGTAAGTGGGTGGTTTGCAGCCGGGAAACGCTGGAACTCTTTTCCGCTTGTGCTTTCTTTTTCGGCGACCAGTACCAGAAAGATAATAAAGTACCCGTCGGACTTATTTCCTGCAACTGGGGCGGTACACGCATCGAACCGTGGATCTCTCCGGAAAAATTCCCAAAAAGCGGCATACAGCCTTATTATGAAACTCCGGAAACACAGAAACATCTGCGGGAAATGATGCTGGCAAGCAGTGCATTTGCCGAAATGCCCAAGTGGTGTGCAAAATTCGATCAGTTCTGCGGTCAGCCCGCCCCGGAAGAATTGGAATGTGATTTCGATGATTCAGCATGGTCAGAGTGGAGCAACCCGGTTCTGCCGGGCCGTTACCTCTACCGCTATACCTTTGATATGCCCGAAGAACTGGCAGACAAAGATATCGAAGTGGAACTCGGTGCTGTCAACGATACGGACAAGACTTTTTGCAACGGCAAATTCATCGGCTCCATTGATATATACACCCCCGGTTACTGGAGTGCATTCCGCTCCTATCCCATGCGAGGGCATAAAGGTAAAAACTGTATTGCAATTCTCGTGGACAACCACTACTCCAACGGCAGTGCCCCGGCTGCCAACGCATTGAAACTCCGTGACGGCGACAAAACCATTCTGCTTGAAACGCAGTGCCGTTACCGTGTAATCCGTCATCTGGGCGATGATTTCCCCATCCGCCCGAACGTACCCTCTAACGGCATCAGCCGCAATGAAGCGACACCGCAATACCCCGGCACTCTTTTCAACGGCATGGTCTATCCGTGGCTGCGGTATAAAATTGCCGGTTTTCTCTGGTATCAGGGGTGCAGTAATAATGGTGAACACCTCTACTATCAGATGCACAAACTGCTCATCGATGACTGGCGGGAACAATGGGGTGATGAGAATTTGCCCTTCCTGATTGTTCAACTTGCCTCATTCCATGAACAAACGCCGGAAGAACGCCTGTCTGATGAGTTTCTCAACTCTCTGCCCTTCCCTGAATTTTCCGCATACGGTCTTATCCGGGAAATTCAATTTGAAATGCCCAAAGTGCGTAAAAACGTAGGTACAATCGTCGCTTTTGACCGGGGCGATCACTCTGATATTCATCCCCGGGACAAAAAGACTCTCGGTATCCGTTTGGCGAAAAAAGCAAATCAAATCCTTTTCGGCAGTAAAGAAATCTGCGACGGCCCCGAATTTATCGGTTACCGTCAAGAGAGAGATCATGTGCGTATTTTCTTCAAAAATACCGGTTCCGGCTTGACGACCACCGACGGACAGCCGCCCAAAGGGTTTGCTTTTGGAACGTCCGACGGTTCACTCTGCAAATCAGCTGATGCGGTCATCGAAGGCAACACTGTCGTGCTGCGTGATGCCATCGATCCCCAGCGTGTCCGTTACGCCTTTACCGGCTATTGCGAAGTAAACCTCTGCAACAAAGAAGGTTTCCCTGCTGTTCCGTTCCGTACGGACAAGATCGATTATCGCTATATGGATGCGGACGATATCGATTTGATCAAAATCGTCGATACTGCTGATGAAGCCATGGCTTATCTGCAGGAATGTCACAAATACGGCCCGCGAGGCACCATCATAGAAGGATAATATTATCATGGAATTTTCAGAAAAATTCTCCCTTTACAAAGTATTCTCTTCCCACATGGTTCTGCAGAGGGGGAAAGATATCGTTATTTCAGGGCAGGCTCTTCCCGGCAAAACCGTGCGGGCGGCTTTTGCAGGTCAGGAAGTGCTGGCAACGGCCGACGGAAAAGGAGAATGGTACGCCGCATTTCCCGCAATGACTGCGGGAGGGCCCTACTCCCTGACTGTCAGCGGAGCATCCGGAACAGAGCCGATCGAATATGATGATATTCTCATCGGTGATGTCTGGTTCTGCTCCGGGCAGTCCAATATGGAAATGCCCGTCGGCGGGCCCAATCCCTACTTCCGCGCCGGAGATTACGAAGAGACGCTCGCCGATGCCGACCGTCCGCAAATCCGCCTTTATCAAAGTCAGAAACGGGTCTCTCCCGACTGTGTAAATACGGATGAAACCGCCGAATGGCAGGTTTGCAACCGGGAAACCCTGGAACTCTTTTCCGCCTGCGGTTTTTATTTCGGCGTTCAATATCAGAAAGACGTCAAAGTTCCTGTCGGTCTGATCTCCTGCAACTGGGGCGGTACCCGCATTGAACCGTGGATCGCTCCGGCAAAATTCCAGCAGAGCGGCATTGCTCCTTATCGGGATAAAGAGGTCATGCCGGAAGAGCAGCGCAAAACGATTTTGGAGTCAGCCGCCTACAAAAATCTGAAGGAATGGTGCGATAAATTCGATCAGTTCTGCGGCAGACCGCCTCAGGAGGAACTGCTGGCGGATTTTGATGATTCAACGTGGGATACCTGGAGACCCACGACAGCTCCGGGACGCTATCTCTACCGCTACACGTTTGAACTGCCCCGGGAACTTGCCAATCAGGAAATCATCATCTGTCCCGGCGTGGTCAACGATGTGGATGAAACCTTCCTCAACGGCGAATTCATCGGCTCCACCACGATCGATCAGCCGGAATACTGGAGCATTCCCCGCCAATACCCCATCCGGGGCCGGGAAGGAAAAAATTGTCTTGCAATTCTTGTCGATAATCACTGCTCCGTCGGTGATGCACCTCAAAATTTGAAAATCAAAGTGCGGAATGAAATTACCGCCATTGATACAGTCTGCCGCTGCCGGGTGATCCGGGTATTGGACAAGACGTTCCCGCTGCGCCCCGATCCGCCAGCTTACGGCGGAACACGTACTTCCACTTCCTGTCAGTACCCGGGAACGCTTTTCAACGCCATGGTTTACCCGTGGCTGCGGTACAAAATCGCCGGATTTCTCTGGTATCAGGGATGCAGCAATGCCGGAGAACAACTCTATTACCGGATGCACAAACTCCTGATCGACAGCTGGCGCGAAGAATGGCACGATAAAGATCTGCCCTTCCTGCTCGTTCAGCTGGCGGCGTATTACGCTTACTCTCCGGAAAAACCGCACAGCGCAGAACAACTTGCCACTCTTGCTCCGCAGGAATTCGGCAAATTTCCGCTCATCCGGGAAATCCAGTCAGAAATGCCCAAAGTCCGCCGCAATGTGGGAATGATCACAGCGTTTGACCGCGGCGATGCCTCCGATATCCACCCCCGCGACAAGCGTACACTCGGATTTCGTCTGGCAAAGAAAGCACAGCAGATCCTCTTTGACAGCAAAGAGATCTGCGACGGACCGGAATTCATCGGTTACCGGCAGGAGGGCGATGCGATCCGGGTATTTTTCAAAAATACCGGTTCCGGCTTGACGACCGCCGACGGCTTGCCGCCCAAAGGCTTCTGCGTCGGCGGAAATGACGGAACTCTGATCAAAGTCACCGATGCGGAAATCGACGGAAATACGGTCATCCTGCGGGGACTTTACGATCCACAGCGGGTACGTTACGCTTTCGCCGATTACTGCGAAGTAAATCTCTGCAACAAAGAGGGCTTTCCCGCCCTGCCCTTCCGCAGTGACAAGATCGATTACAGTTACATGGATGGCGAAGAGTTTACTCTGCAATAACAAAGCATCGTACCCCGTCAGGGATACGGAACTCTTTTTCAAAACGGAATACCACACAGCGGGTATTCCGTTTTTCATCGGGGAAACGGAAGTGTTGATTTAACAAGAGGGCACTTTCCGGCAAAGCGGTGATGTTTTTATTTTCATCGATCAATAAAACAAGTTCGCCGGGAGCAGGTGTTTTGGCTTTCAAATCGTATAATTTTCCCCGGTAACCGTCCAAAACCACGGAACAGCCTGCCGCTGTTTTGATGCAGTATTCCCCAAAATCAGCCCCTACCCCGTTGATGCCATTTTCATCAAGGAGCATCAGGAGTTTCTCCGGCAGGATAAGACGGTTGAGGAAATCTTCTCCGATAGAGGGGTTATTCATCTGTGCCGGATAACCGTAATTTCCCGGATAAACGATCACAGTATTCAGCGGAATTTTTTTATGGAGTCCGTAAAGCTCCCACCAGTCGATCAGACGGATATTGCTGTATTCCGCCTGAAAATGCCATGCACCGAGCGCAAGAAGCAATAGCAACAGACACAACGCCTTGCGGTGAAATTTCTGAAACAGCAAAGTCACTCCCATCCCGGCAAGCAGAAAACACGGTATGATACACGGCAGATAAACCCTTGTTCCGCCCGCTTTGCTGGCAAATGCCGAGAGAAGCGGAAAAAATAAGCAAAACCAAAGTCCCCAACTGCTCCTTTTCTTCACCGGAACAAGCGCAAACAAGAGAGCCGTTCCGCAAAGTGACCACGGTGTTTTACAGAAATGTTCCACCAGAGCTTCGGGCGTATTCAAATCCACGCCGAACTGCTGTCCTGCCCGGAATTGAGCAAAATTCAGCAGATACCAGAAAAGGCAAAAGCCGCCGGTCACTCCGTAGAGCAGCCAGCCGTAACGGTCACGCCGTTTCAGAAAAAGAACAGCAAAAAGCGGAACCAGAAAAAGAATGGAACTGGAAATGGTCAAAACCGCACAAATCGCCGAAACAGCCCCCGTTATGCTCCACAATAACCCATTCTTCGTGTTCTGCCAAAGGCGGATACAGCAAACCGCAGTCAGCATCAGAAGAAACAGTTGAAGTGAATACCCCCGCGCCTGTGCGGAATACAAAATCGCCCAGGGATTTACTGCCAACAGAAAAAGGGCGGCAAGCGTACCCGCACGGCTGCGGGTAAAGAACATCGCCAGCGGGATCATCAACGCCATACAGCCGAGTCCGGCAAGATAAGCACTCCAACGGAAAGTCAGTGCCGACGGCTCTGCCAGAAAAAGTGACCACTTCATCAAAAGAGAGTTCAAGGGATGATTGTTCGGGGTTGCCAGATCCTGAAATATCTTTGCACAACTTCCGTTGGCGTAAAACTGCCACGTCCATAACTCATCGTACTGAAACGCGGTGAAAAGGTCGCTGAAACGCAAGATGCCGCCGACAACGATCAGAATGGCTGCTGCCGGATAAAAATATTTCTTTGCAATCATCCCGCCGCACTCCCTTTTATTACGACAGCAGTTGCGGATGAACTACTTGCGCATTTTGCCAGTAGTGATTGGAAAGAATGGTATCCACTCCGAGCGCAAGATATTCCGCTGTTTCAGCGGGGTCATCACTCCAGAATACATTGCAGACAATGCCGTTGGCATGCGCTTTTTCCACCATTTCCTTATTCAGATACGGCTTCATGAATTGGAGTTTGGCGCACTGATATTTTATCGCCTTTTCCACCACATCCATTTTGGAGGGATCGGGACCGGCTCCCATACAGCGGGGAATTTCGGGGGCAACTTCCAGCATTGCCTCCATCAAATCCGCCCGTCCGGTAATGTAAACGTGGTTCAGACAGTCGTAATCCCGGATCAACTGCACGATCTTACGCAGATAATCCCGGTCAATATCGTCCGTTCCGGAAGATTTGATATGGATATTGAAAATCGCCTGACGGGGAAAACGCTTCAAAACTTCTTCAAAAGTTGCGATCTTCAATCCGGCAAAGGCGGGATCAAATTTACCGCCGAAGTCCAACGCTTTCAGTTCGGCAAGCGTTTTCTCCGTAATATCGCCGCTGCCGTTGGATACCCGTTCCAGCGTGGGGTCGTGCATTACGACCGGTACACCGTCACGGGTCTGCCAGAGATCAAATTCGATCTCATCCGCTCCGAGTGCGATCGCTGCCCCGAAAGCGGGCAAGGTGTTTTCGGGGGCAACCTGACTGAAGCCGCGGTGAGCGCAAATACGGGGATAGGGCATCCGCCGGTCATCCAAACGGACGGAACTGCCCGCCGGACGGTAACTCCACGGAGTGCGGCCTTTTTCGATAAACCAGTCGTTGTTTATCATTGCGCCCTTGAAACTGTCGGTGCGCTGATATTTCCAATGGATGTCCTCCACATCGCAAATCAGTTTGCCGTTCTGCGATTTGGCGTTGGCAAGGATTTTCCCGGAGGGATCGACCACCATGGTACAGCCGCCGCTCGTGATCCCCTCCCCCATGCCGACGGAGGAACGCACCACAAAGGCGTTGGTATGGAACGCAAGTGAACAATTCAGAAATTCCAGCACATCAAACCGTTCTCCCCGCTGGTGCGAACAGACCAGCACCACATCGGGCCTGCGGTAGGCAAGATGTTCGATATACTCTTCGTAATAAGCATCATAGCAAGTCACAAAACCGTAACGGACGCCATCCACCTCCACTATGGCGGGGGGCAGGTAATCAAGCGCATAAGAGTTATCGACCTGACGGGCGGCAGGCTCTTTTTCGGTCAACTGCTGTTTGTAGTAATCTCCCGCAACATTGCCGTTGGTATCGTAAATACGGGTGGTGTTGCGGTAAACGCCGTTGACTTCGGCGCAGAAACTCAACGCGACCACCGCATGACACCGTTTGGCGGCATTGACCGCCGCTTCGACCAGTTCCGGAGTATGTGCAATGGCAAAGGGAAGACTCTCTCCCGGAGGAAACTTGGTCGGACAGTTGGTGTATTCGGGCGTCACGATCAAGTCGATGGTTTCATCGCAGGAATTCAGTTCATCAATAACGAACTGAACAGCCGCCGGAGCCTCATCCGGCGTATACGGATAAGGTTGCTGAATAGAACAAATCTTCATTTTCTCTCCTCAATCAGAAATCACTTTCAAGGCGGCATCCACATTGCCGAAAGGCGCACTGACCTGTACCCCCTGCACCCGCTCTCTGATCGCGGCGATGCTTTCACGGGCAATGGCAATGCCTTCGGCACGCTGTGCATCACGGTCGTCACTGGCGGCCATGCGCTTCATAACGGCATCGGGAACGACAACGCCGGGAACCTCTTTCTGCATGAACTGGGCATTTTTCAGACTGGTCAGCGGCCAGACGCCTGCGATGACCGGAATATGCAAGTGTCCGATACGGTCAAGGAACTTGAAAAGGGAATCCACCGCAAAGACCGGCTGTGTGATGATAAATTCCGCTCCCGCCTCTGCTTTTTCACAGGTACGGCGGTATTCTCTTTCAAAATCGATCGCATTGGGATCGGCACCGACACCGATAACGGCACGGGTGGGCATGCCGATCGACTGTCCGCCGACATCCACGCCCTGATTGAGCAACTTCTGCAATTTAACGAGACCGATGGAATCCACGTCAAACACCCCGGAACTGAAAGGATAATCCCCCAGTTTCGGCGGATCACCGGTAATGAAAAGCAGTGAATTGACTCCGCTGCCCGCACAACCCAGCAGAAGAGACTGCAGCCCCAGCAGACTGCGGTCACGGCAGCAGCAGTGCAAAATCGCCTCGATGCCCGCTTCGCGCTGAATGGCAACAGCGGCAACGAGAGCGGCAATTCTGGCACTGGCGCGAGGTCCGTCGGGAAGATTGACGGCGTCGATGCCGTTTTCTCTGCACTTCTTCGCCCCGGCAATGGTTTTGGCAAGGTCAAATCCTTTCGGCGGAGTGATCTCCACTAATTTGAGCCACTCTCCGGCGGCGAGTTTTGCCCCGACACCGGAACGTTCTGCAAGCGGGAGTTCCGGCTGCAGGAGTTCTGCTTTCACTTCCACTTCGGGAAGTTTTCCCCGTTCAGCCCGCAGGAGCGGCTTCAGTGAACGGGCAAGTTCGGTAATATGTTCCGGCCCGATACCGCAGCAGCCGCCGACAGCGGCGGCCCCCAACTGGGTGTAACGGCGGGCGTAGGTGGTGAAATATTCGGCACTGCCCATGTAGAGGTGACGCCCCTCGACTTCGCGCGGCGCACCGGCATTGGGCTGAACGATAATGGGCAGATCGGTCTTGTTGCGGAAAAGTTCCAGATTACGGAGCATCTGTTCCGGCCCGCTGCCGCAGTTCAGCCCGAGTGCGACAGGTCCGTGTTCTCTGTGCGAAGTCACCAGAAAGATAAATTTGTCCATCGCCTTGGCAATTTCATCCTCATCGGTACTTTCAATGGCGAAACTCAATACATACTCCCGACCGGGGAAATGCTTCATTGCCGCAAGTGAGGCGGCGGCATCCTCAAACGATGAAATCGTTTCAAAGAGAATGAAATCAGCCTCTTCCAATGCGCTGATTTGAGCGATAAGCAACTCTTCTTTTGAGGCTTTGTCTTCCCCGGAGTCGGGATTGCCGACCGGCCCGACAGAACCCGCAACAAGTGCCTTATCCTGAGCTGCCTGCCGGGCAAGCCGAACGGCGGCGCGGTTGATATCGGCACATTGTTCAGCAATGCCGAACCGCGCCAGATTTCTGGAATTTGCGTTATAAGTATTGGTGGTCAGGACATCTGCCCCCGCCTCAAAATATTTGCGATGGATTTCCAGAACGGTGTCCGGAGAAGTCAGACAAAGCTGCTCATACGAGGCGTTGACAAAGAAATTCCGCCGATACAATTCCGTTCCCATGGCACCGTCAAAAATCACGATCGACGACGTCAATTTTTCCGATAAACTGCTCATATATCATTTCCCATAGTTTCTTTATCACTGGGCTGTGTACTAAACGTTGACTGATTTTCACAGGGGCTTCGGAATGCTTCGTCCGCTCAACGCCCCGATAAAATACGCTACGCTCTTTTTTCGAGGCATCGCTCCCGGCGAGTGGTATTGCCTCATGCGAGGCAATATCGACGCTACGCTTGTACTTTCGCCGCCATTTTAAGGCGG
>JAFTUS010000195.1 GCA_017466125.1 Lentisphaeria bacterium
ACGGATGTGTACGGAAACATACGGAGAATGCCGCTCTCAAAAATACGCCGCATCATACTTGCAAAGCAAGTGCTTCATGTTTGCCGCAGGCAAACGCTTCATGCAGCAACGCTGCGCTTCATACGGCGAAGCCGTGCTTCACTCAATCAGCGTTCACGCTGATCGAGCTGTTGGTCGTAATCGCAATTATCGCCATTCTCGCTGCCATGCTGCTGCCCGCCTTGAACAAGGCGCGTGCCAAAGCGCGGAGTACTGCGTGTATAAACAATCAGAAGCAAATCGCTCTTGCATGCCTTTCGTATGCGTTGGCCTATAATGATGTTATATATACGCAATCGGATGATACAAAACAGAGTTATATGACAGCATTAAGAAAAAGCGGCTATCTGGAGCCGACGGAACAGTTGGTCCGCTGCCCGGATAATCACCGTCATCCTGATGCAACACCAGATAATCAGCTTGAGATATATTGTTATCCGATGAATGTCGATGCCATGTGCAGTATAAACGGAACCTGGTCAAAATCCGCCCGGCTGCACACAAATGGTGCTTATGGCATACGTCTCAACCGTATAAAGTCACCCGGTGACTTTCTGTTGCTGGTTGACGGAAAGATCAATGACGCAGATAAGCCGAACCTTTGGGTGGCACGTTTTAATTTGTCCCCGAACGCTATGGCGGGTTATTGCTCCCTCTCCTGGGCGATCCACGACCCCAATCGTGTAAATATGGCCTGGGCAGACGGTCACGTTGCTCCGACCGGCAGGGCAGAACAGTATGAGAAATGGAACAAAGGACATGAATGGGGCGGCGAGTTCGCCGATGTCCCCGTATGGGTTTGGCAATAACAGTGTGACAGTTATTGTCTGAACATCGTTTTTACCGAAGTCAAAAAACAACCAACAAAAACAAGGAGAATTTTATTATGAAAAAAATGGTTGTCGCATTGATCGCTTTTCTGGTAATGGGTACTCTCTCTGCAGAAGAGTTTATTGAAAAAGATATGCTTGGCAAAGCCAAAGCATTCAAAACATGGACCAGACATGAACGGGCCCGCTTCAACAAAGGCGAAGGACCGGATGGCAAAAATGCCGTAACGATCTCTGCCGCCATCGGCGGCGGACCGTTCGTACTCAGCAAATCCTTTAACGATCGTCTGGAAAAACTGAAAGGCCGCAAAGTCGCCCTGTACGGTATGGTCAAAGCCTACAATGTACCCAAAGGAGAAAAACATTGGTTCGGTATCAAATTTCAAGTGACCTACAAGCAGAAAGGAGTGGAAGGTACTCGTTACATAGAGGCTGACGGGCCGCGTCATGGTGCTTTTGACTGGAAAGAGTATGAAGTTGTCGTTGATTTGCCCGAAGACCTTTCTGCATTCAACATCAACATCGGTTTGCTGGGAACCGGCGGAAAAATCCAGATTTCTGACGTTGATCTCAAGTTGGCAGAATAAAGATATTTCAAGGGATGAAAAAAATGTTGATAAAGCGTGTTATTGTTTCTTTTCTGATTGTAATATCAGCGGGAGCGTTCGGGGCAGAGCATCTCTATTTCCGGGATGGTCAGGTTCCGAAAGTTTCTCCGGAAAAATTGAATGATTGGGATATTTCCAAAGCATTCCGCAAAAAAAGCGGAGAGCGTACCGAAATCAGTCTCAACGGCTTTTGGAAGTTCTGCCTCTGCGAAAAAAAACAGGAGACTCCGCCGCCGTTTTCCGATGAATGGGGATATTTTCTGGTCCCCGGTTTCTGGAAGACCGGCCCGCAGTGCAATTTTTTTCGTACTGCCGACGGCAAAGCGGTAGAGAAAGTCCGGGGGAAAAGTTATAATGCTTATCATCAGGGTTGGTATTACCGGGAGTTCGCAACTCCGGCAGAATGTGCTGATCGACAGACCTTTTTGAAATTTGATGCCTTCTATTCAGAGGGAATTCTGCTGATCAACGGCAAGAGAGTTCCGCTGCCTGATCTCACCACCGGACCTTCCCGGAGAACTCCCGCGTTTCAAATCGATATTACGGAATATCTGCGTCCCGCCGGAGAAAAAAATGCCATTGCCATCGCAACGTCATCGGTTCCCAAGGGAGATTTCCTCCGTGCTGGTTTGCAGGATAACGTCTGGCTCTGTACCCGCCCGAAACAGAATTTCGGTCAGCCCCGGATTTTTACCTTTGTGAAGAATAAGAAACTGCAGATTGAGTTCAGAAATGCCGCACTCCCGGAAAATTTTACCGGGACTGTGGAGTTGACTGTCCGGAATAACGTCGATGGTGAGAGCATCCATTCTGCCGTGGTTCCTTACGCATCAAAAATTGAACTCGATTACATCACGCCTGAACTTTGGAGTCTTGACAAGCCGACTCTTTACCGGCTCGATTGCAAACTGGTGCAGGATGGCAAAACAGTGGACGCAGTTTCGATCCGTTTCGGTTTCCGGGAACTGACCGTGGATAAGGGGCGTTTTCTTCTGAACGGGGAGCCGATCATGATCAACACCGATTCTTCATGGCAGGGCTTATGGGCTCCTTTGTGGTATACCACCGACAGTATGACCAGACGATTCATCCGTACGATGAAGAAATTCGGCATCAATGCTGCCTATACACAGCGTATGAATGCGGCATCTTTCTATGAGATTGCGGATGAAGAGGGGTTCCTTTGTGTGGAAATGGTTGCCCTCAGTTATGATGAATTCAATAAAAACACCGCGGAGCAATGTGCCGGAATATGGCGTTCGCTTGCAGAGAAACATGTCGATTCTGCGCGGCTCGATAATCATCCCTCTGTGGCAGCGATCCTGATAAACATCTATTACCAGATGTCCGCAAGTGCCAACAATCCGGCGTATATCGGTATGTCCCGCCATGCCGCACAGCATCGCCATATCCAGCCGGACGGTACTGAAAAAATCACCGGAGGCGGCGACCCGAATCTTACCGGCGACCCGAAAGTCCGCTCCGATAAACTGAATCTGGTTGCCGATCAGGTAAAGGATTTCTTCCCGGATGCAGAAGTGCTGACCGGGGCTTCCGGCCATGTCAAAAATGCTTACGGCGTACACATTTATCACACGTGGGGCGCACCTTTTGCCGAACTTGCGGCTCTGTTCAGCAATTACAGCAAGGAGCGTGCAGTTCCCGTTTACTGCGGCGAATACGCTATCCCGTACCATGGTTCTTATGCTCATTTGAACCTCTGGGGACAGATCCGTAATAAACCGGAATTTTATTACTGGCAGGAAAATGCCGCCCGTATACTCGGGCCTGCCGCCTACCGTGAGAAATCCGTTACGACGACTTTCGCATGGGATGGCGCACACAACAATCTGCTGGCATCCAACCGTGGTTTTGATGGTCTTGACAGATGGACAGAGTATTACTTCATCGCAGATATTTATTCCAAAATTCTGGAACACTCGATCAATCGGACCATTTTCTACTGGCGTTATGACGGACTGGCAGGGCTGGCTCCCTTTGAATATATCACCGGACGTTATCTGACCGGGGCACGTTCTCTGCCGGGAGCATCTCCGCTGCCCGCAGACTTGACCCAGCCCGGCGTGAAACCGGATGTTTTGTACGGTTCCCATATTCTGCCGCCGTTTGATCCTCGCGGCAAAGAACTCGATCTCCGTCCGAATCCGGTATCGACTCCGTTCCGCCAGGCGATGGAAAAAACCGTCTGCAAAATCGTCGGAGCAGGCAAGGACTACTATGAAAACGATCACGCATATTGGAGCGGCGAAACGCTTTCAAAAGCACTTGCAGTCGTTAATATGGACGGAAAATTTCAGAAATGGAATGTGGAAATCACCCTGCTGGATGGCAGCGGTTCTGCTGCCGCTGCCGTTAAAGTTCCTTTTCAAATTGATGCCTATACACAGAAAACGATTCCGTTTCAACTGCAAATGCCGAATGTCGGGACCCGTCGTGAATACACGCTGAAAGCAGTATTTCATCCGGTTTCAGACGGAGCCGGGAAATTGACGGCGGCTTTTCCTGTTCAAGTTTTTCCGAAAGCGGCTCCGGCAATCCGGGAAATTCAAGTCTTCGGCGGAACCCCGGAATTTCTTTTATCTCTGGAAAAACAGGGGTATTTGATCAGCACCGTAAAAGCATGGGAAGATGTTGTTCCGGAAAAGGTTCTGGTCATTGCTCCCGGTGCATTGAGCGGAATTGAAATTCCCGATTTTTCGGCAATGACCCAAAAGGGGATCCGTACGCTTGTCATGGAACAGAAGACCAATACTTCAACGGAATTGATCAAGATCCGCTGTCGGAACGCATTTATAAACGCTCCCTCTCATCCCGTTCTGGAAGGCTTTGCGGATGCCGATTTCTCTGAATGGCGCGGCAGTTACTCGCTGGACCCCGCTTACGGTAACGCAAAACCGGGGCATGTCTGGTCGAATGCCGCATGGACAGACTGGGGCAACCGCGGCATGGTCGCCGGAAACGTTTTCCGGAGACCCTATACCGGAAATTATCTCTCATTGCTGGTCAGCGGCTTTGACCTCTATCAAACTCCGCTGATGGAATTCCGGGGAGAAAACACCAGTTGGATCGCATCGCAACTCGAAATCGGCAAACGGATCGGGCTTGATCCGGTCGCAACTACGCTTTTCGGGCGTATGGTCGACTATTTGGCGGAACGCCGTCCGGTCACGGGAAAAGTCGGACTTTTCGGCGGAGAAAAAGGAGAGGTGTTCCTGAAAAAATTCGGAGTCCGATATCAGAAAAGCGATCTTTCGGATCTGAATGATTACAGATTGCTGATCGTCTCCGATCCCGATTGGAAAATGCTGGCGAAATACAGTTTTGAACTCTCCGACTATGTTTACAACGGCGGAAAAGTCCTCTATATCCATACCGGGAAAACATGGGCAGGCACCTGGCTGCCGTTTATTATGGAAATGAAACAAAGCCAAATGAAAGAAAAAGGGCTCATCGGTTCCGGCAAAGGAGCAAACTGGCTGGAGGGCTGGGGCGCAAGTGAACTCTATTGGCGCGGCAAGCCGACACTTCCGGCGTTTTTGAAATATCCTGAACTTGCCGCAGCAACAGCTCCGGCGGTACTGGTTCAGGTAAAGCACGGGTGCGGCAGTTATACATTCAGTTCTGTAACTCCGGAAAATTTCGGTAACGAACAGATGGCGGCGGCAAAGTACGGACGATTGCTCTCGGCTCTTTTTACTTCGCTTGGTGCGGTTATGGAAAATTCCGCCGCTCCTTACAAAAATAATTTGAGTTTGACCCTGCCGCTGCGTTTTATGAAATGGGAGTTTGCTCTTGATCCGGAAAACAAAGGACTTGAGGAAGGCCGGCAGTCTGGCAGGGATGGTTCGGGGAAATGGCTCAGCGGACAGCAGACCATCATCGGTGAATCCGTCCGTCCGGGAGTTGGCTACGAACAATTTCTGGAACGCCAGTACAAAGGTGTCTGTTGGTACAGAGTTCGTTTCACCCTGTCTCCGGAACAGGTGAAGGCCAAAAAGATGCGTGCTGAACTCGGACGAATAAACACCAAAGACCGCACTTTCCTTAACGGTAAACAAATCGGTAATTCTTCACGGGGGAAACGTTCCTACCGGATTCCCGATGGTCTGCTCAAAGCCGGAGAAAATATTCTGGTGATCCGCATTGAAAACCAGAGAGTGCCGGGCGGACTTCTTGAGCCGGAGATCAAACTTTCCAACTCGGAAACCATGGGTCCCTTCTGGAAACGTCTTTATCCGGGCGGCAACCGCGATTACAGTTACAATCCGGATTGGATCAGACAATACTGATTTTCCTGTAATAAATGCTGCGGCGGCAAGGACAACTTGCCGCCGCAGCCGCATCAAATGTGGTTAGGGCAAGTCTGTCATATCTGCGGCTGACAAGTTCATGCTTTTGTCAGCACTGTGTCAAGCAGTTTTGCGGCGATTTCTGCTTTCGGGGCAACGGGCAGTTGGATGCGTTCACTGTTTCTGCCGTAGAGTGTGACCGCATTATCATTGCTGCCGAAACCAATGTCACTGCGGCTTACATCATTGGCGGCGATCCAATCCAGATTTTTCCGTTTCAGTTTATCCAGTGCGTAAAGTTCCAGATTTTCTGTCTCGGCGGCAAATCCGACGAGGATCTGGCCGGGGCGTTTCACCTCTCCCAGCGATTTGAGGATGTCCTCGGTACGTTCCAGTTCAAGAATGAGATCGCCTTCCTTCTTCTTCATTTTGCCGGAAATTTGCCGTCTGGGACGGTAATCAGCAACGGCGGCGGCCATGATCACCACATCGGCATCGGCGGCTTCGCACTTGACGGCGGCGGCCATATCTGCGGCAGACTCCACATCGATCCGGCGGACTCCGTCCGGTGTATCAAGATGTACCGGCCCCGCAATGAGAACCGTTTCATACCCCATGTCTGCGGCGGCTCCGGCAATGGCGAAACCCATTTTTCCCGTGGAACGGTTGCTCAAAAAACGGACGGCATCGATCCGTTCCCGCGTCGGTCCGGCACTGATAACGATTTTCATTTGCAGAGAAGTTCCCGTAATATGATTTGAAGTTTTTTTATCGGCAGTCCGATGACATTTTCCAATTCACCGTCCATGCGTTCAAGAAGCATATCTCCATGTTCCTGTATGCCGTAGGCTCCCGCCTTGTCCAGCACGGAAACCAGCGACATATATTCCCGGACCGTCTCGCGGCTGAACGGTTTGAATGTGACGGAAGTCGTTTCGCTCCACGCGCGTCTGACATTGCCGGAGACGGAGAGCAGGGCTATTCCGGTAATGACTTCATGGGTCGTGCCGGAGAGCGAAAAAAGCATCTCTTCCGCCATTTGTTCATCGGCGGGTTTCCCCAGAATACGATTGTTGTGAACGACAACCGTATCTGCGCCAAGCACAAGGTCATCCGGAAACAACTCTGCGGCGGCACGGGCTTTCAGCCGGGCGTTTTCCAAAGGTAAAACCGCCGGATCTTCAGCGTATTTCAGTTCATCGACCGATACGGAGCGGATCTCAAAGGTGAAACCCGCTTTTTGCAGAATATCTCGGCGGCGCGGAGACTCAGATGCCAGGATCAGTTTCATTTTCTTCTGATTTTTCCTCTTCCCCGTCTCCGTTTCGGGGGGCAGAGATTCCGGCTTCTGCGGCTTCATACTCTTCGAGTACGAAACGGATCTTACGCATATTGGTTATGCCGAATGTCTCTTTCAGCATCTCCAGCAGTGCGGGGCGCAGTTCATCGACCAGAGCGGCGAAAGCACTGCCCTGTGAACCGTCAAGGGCGCAGTGAAGACGGAGCATGTAAGTATGTCCTTTGCGGAAAAGTTTCAACTCCCGCAATTCCAGTTCGGGGTGGGCGGTAAAGGTATTGCGAACGGCATTTTCCACCGCAGTCCGTGAAATCGTGATATCCCCCTGGGAATCGGGAATGGTCACGACTTTGCATTTGCGGGTACGGAAGGAGAGGAAAAAGATAAAGCGCAGTACCAGCAGAACGACCAGCAGAACCAGCACAAGTGCCAGTGCCGCCATATAACCCCGGTTGAAATCACTGCCCAGCAGTGTATTCCAGAAATCCGGACTCAAAACAACGCTCCAATCGGCAACACATGTTTTCATAGGATAACTCCAACGCACAAAAACTCTCCGGATTTCCCGGAGAGTTTTGTTATTTTCAGTTCATGGGCAGAGCGGTCATATCCATAGCGGTATCCGTCTCTTCGCCTTCTTCAACGGGTTCTTCAATATCCTGAACGAGGACATTGACCTTGGTCACGGTCATTCCGGTAGTCTGTTCGACCATTTCGATCACAGCCTTCTGGACGCTCTGGGCCAGTTCCGGGACTTTGTAACCGACAAGTATATTGATCTTCACTTCGATAGCGACCCGATGGGATTCATCCATTTCCAGCGCGATCGCGCGCGCCTGCATCCGGCGGCTGCCGACGATTTCGGCGATATTGTCCACCAGAGAACTTCCGGCGAGGCGGGAGACGCCCTCGATCGTGAGAGCGGCTTTGCGCACCAGAGCGGCGATCACGTTTTCATGGATCTTGATATCGCCCATTTCAGAGCCTTCCACCACAGTAGCGACGTTGTCGTTCTGGACTTCTGCTTTTTTGGTTTCTTCTGCTGCTTTCATAATATTCCTCCTTTTTCTCCCCAATACTTTTCCGGTACGGAATGTGCCGGAAAGCGATCAAGGTGTTTTATTCTTCGTTCTGTGCGGCGGGAACCCCCTCCTGCATCAGACGTTCTACGAAACCTGTATCATATTTCCCTTCGATGAAGTTCTTATGATTCAGGATTTGCTTCTGGAACGGTATCGTTGTTTTCACACCGTCGATGACAGTTTCATCCAGACCGCGGCGGGCGGTGGCAAGAGCCTCTTCGCGGGTATGTCCCCAGACGATGAGTTTTCCCAGCATACTGTCGTAGTGAGACGGAACTTTGTAGCCGGAATAGACATGCGTATCCACCCGCACATTGGGACCGCCCGCAGGAATGAAAAGCGAAACAGTTCCGGGGTTGGGCGTGAAGTTCCGCGCCGGATCTTCGGCATTGAGGCGGCATTCGATCGCATGACCTTCAAAACGGACATCTTTCTGCCGGATGGAGAGTTTTTCTCCGGCGGCAATGCGGATCTGTTCTTTGATAAGGTCGATCCGGGTAACGGCTTCGGTCACGGGGTGTTCCACCTGGATACGGGTATTCATCTCCATAAAGTAGAAGCTGCCGTCATCGGTGTAGAGAAATTCGATCGTCCCTGCGCTGGAATAGTTGGCGGCTTTGGCGGCTTTGACGGCTGCCTTGCCGATATTTTCCCGGGTTTTGGCATTGAGAGCCGGAGAGGGGGACTCTTCGATCAATTTCTGATTGCGCCGCTGTACGGAGCAGTCACGTTCGCCGAGGTGAATGATGTTGCCGTGATTATCGGCGAGGATCTGCACTTCGATATGGCGGGGGTTGACCAGAAATTTCTCCATATAGAGTGCGCCGTTGCCGAAAGCGTTTTCGGCTTCGGTACGGGCGGCATGGTATCCCTGGATCAGACTGGCGTCGTTGTGGGCGATGCGCATACCGCGTCCGCCGCCGCCGGCGACAGCCTTGATGATGACCGGATATTTGAGTTTATGGGCGATTTTGAGTGCCTCATGTTCGCTGGTGATAAGCCCGTCACTGCCGGGAGTGGTGGGAACTCCGGCTTTTTTCATGGTGTCGCGTGCAACCGCCTTGTCACCCAGAGCGCGCATGGCTTCGGGGGTGGGACCGATGAAAGCGATACCGTGCTTGCGGCAGGCTTCGGCAAAGTAAGCATTTTCCGACAGGAAACCGTATCCGGGATGGATGGCGTCAACGTCACAGATCGCCGCAACGGAGAGGATGCGTTCGATCAGCAGGTAACTGGAAGATGACGGAGCCGGTCCGATGCAGACTGCCTCATCCGCCATGCGGACGGCAAGGCTCTCCGCATCCGCCTTGGAATAAACCACAACGGAACGGATACCCAGTTCCCGGCAGGCGCGGATCACGCGGACGGCGATCTCTCCCCGGTTTGCGATCAAAACTTTTGTAAACATCATACTGTTTCCTGTTTTTTATCCGAGTACGATGACGGGCTGACCGTATTCGACGGGCTGACCGTTATCGACAAGGATCTCTTTGATCACGCCGCTTTTTTCGGCTTTGATCTCATTCATGACCTTCATTGCCTCGATGATGCCGATGACGGTATCGGCGTTGACCTTGTCGCCGACGCTGACGAAGGGGGCGGCATCCGGAGAAGGTGAGCGGTAGAAGGTGCCGACCAGCGGAGCATCGATCGTTTCCTGCGGAGCGGCGGGAGCGGCGGCGGGAACTGCAGCAGCGGGAGCCGGTGCGGCGGGAGCAGCGGCAACAGGCGCGGAAGCAACGACCACCGGAGCGGCGGCAACAGCAGAACCGCGGCGGATGCAGAGATTGCACTCTTCAGCCTCGATCTTGAATTCAGTCAGATCATGCTGACTCATCAATTCTACAATGGATCTGATTTCTTCAATTTTCATACGGAAACCTCGTGTTAAATCAACTTTTCTGTTTTTTTGTTATATGAGTGCATAAGGCACGCAGAGCCAATAAATAGGAGTCGGAACCGAAACCGGCGATCACCCCGGTACAGACGGGTGCGGTATAGGAGACGTGCCGGAAATCCTCTCGGGAGTTCACATTGCTGATGTGGACCTCCACTGCGGGCAGAGTGACAGCGGCAATGGCATCGCGGATCGCAACGGAAGTATGGGTGTAAGCGGCGGGGTTGATGATGATGCCGTCGAACCCCTCCATTTTGGCGTTGCCGATACGGTCAACGATATCGCCTTCGTGGTTGCTTTGAAAAGCGGTCACTTCTGCGCCGAGTTCTTTTCCGAGGGAACAAACGCGCCCGACGATCTCCTGCAGTGTCTCACCGCCGTAGATCCCCGGCTCTCTCACCCCGAGCAACTGAAGGTTCGGGCCATTTACCAGTAAAATTTTCATGTTAATACTATAGCACTTTTTTTTAATATGTCAAATTCCGAATAGAAAACTGTTACGGAATTTGCAATTCTGTAACCTTCAGCCGGGGTTTTTCCTGTAATTCAAGCAGTGTTTCCGGATTGAATGTCGGGCCTTGTACAGTTTGGGTACGGTTGCGCAGAGTATTGACCAGCCAGACGGTTCCTGTGGTCAGTCCGCCGAGGATCAGCAGAGCGATCACCGCAAGAGCGATGGTCAACTGGCGGAGTTTGCGGTCGTTTTCTTCGCTGAAATCCCGATCGACCACCGATTTGTTGATGTCGGCGGGGAGTTCATACTCCAACTTTTCCCGCAGACCGGAAGTCAGTTCATCGGCTTTCTCTCTGGGAACACCGTAAAGATCGCAGAGTTTGCGGATGAAACCAAGTACGTAGACCGGCTGCGGCAGATTTTTGCAATCCTCCGCCTCCAACGCCTGAAGGAAAGAAAGTTGGATATGGGTCTCTTTGGAAATGTCCGCCAATTCTCTGCCGCTTTGCAGCCGCATCTGCCGCAGCGTTGCCCCGAAAGAACCTCCTTCAAAGAAATCCTCGCTGCAATGTTTTGCCGCCGGGGGCGGGGAGGGCGGCTGAGGCGGAACGCTCTCCTCTTCCATAACGGGAGTCTCTTCCATTGCCGGAACTTCCGTCAACTCCCCCTCTTCATCGAAAAGAGGTAAATTTTCTTTTTCTTCGCTCATTTTTCTACCTGTTATATCAATTCATCATCTCATTTTCAAAAATCAGGATCTCACGGGGCTTGCCGCTGCCGGAATCCGGCCCTACGATGCCGCGCTCTTCAAAAAGATCCACGATTTCAGCGGCACGGTTGTAACCGATCTTCAGCCGCCGCTGGAAATAACTGGTACTCGCCTTGTGGTCGAGGATAAGGATCTCAAGAGCCTTGCGCACACTGTCATTGTCTCCGGGCTGAAGATATTTTTTAAGGAGCGGGGCAATATCACGGCGGTCTTCATCATCGTAAGTTTCGATTTCGGGGTCGCCCTCGTCATCCGCCTCCGCCTCCTCTGCGACAACGGCTTCGTTGAACTGCTGCGGACGCTGGTTGGAGACGAATTTGACGATCTCTTTGATGTCTTTGTCATCGACCAGCGCACCCTGCACACGCTCCACATTGGAGCCGCCCGGAGCAAGGTAGAGCATATCGCCGTAACCGAGCAGATTTTCCGCCCCCGGCATATCCAGAATGACCCGGCTGTCAACCATCTGCATCACACGGAATGCGATACGGGTGGGCAAATTCGCCTTGATAACACCGGTAATGATATTTGTGGAGGGACGCTGAGTGGCAACGACGATGTGGACTCCCGCGGCACGGCCCAGCTGGGCGATACGGGCGATGTAGGTTTCGGAATCCTTCCAGGAGTCCTGCATACGCAGTTCCGCCAGCTCGTCAATGATGACAATAAGAATGGGCATGTGGGTAAGCAACGTATCATTGCGATCGCGGATCTCCTTGCCTTCGCTGTCTATAATGGGGTCGCCGTGCGGTGAAAGTTTGTTGAATTCCGCCAGTTTTTTCACCCCGGCACGGGCGAGGATCTTATAACGGTCTTCCATTTCCGTTACTGCCCAGCGCAGGGCAATGGGAACTTTTTTGGCATCATTGATAACAGGCGTGATCAGGTGCGGCAGTTTCTTGTAGTCCTCAAATTCCACGATTTTGGGGTCAACCATGATCAGTTTCAAATCGTCGGGATCAAAGTTGAAAAGAAGACTCATAATAAGCGTATTCATACAGACCGATTTACCCGAACCGGTGGAACCTGCGATCAGCAGGTGCGGGGCTTTGGCAAGGTCAAGCACAACAGGGCGGTTGGAAACGTCTTTGCCGAGGACGATCGGAATAGCCATTTTCCCCTCCTGCCACGCCTGCGTTTCCATGACGGCACGCATAAAGACGGCTTCGCTGGTGGTGTTGGGCACTTCCACGCCGACCACGTTTCTGCCGGGGATCGGCGCAAGCACACGGACACTTACTGCCGAAAGAGCCATCTTTATATCATCGGCAATCTGGGCGACTTTTTTGACGCTGACCCCTTCGACCAGACTGATTTCATAACGGGTGATACGGGGGCCTGAAATATGCCCGACCACCGAACCGGCGATGCTGAAACTGTCCAGCGTGCGCTGCAAAATAAGTTTGGCGCGTTCGATCACCTCCGGCGGTTCGCCGCTTGCTTCATTGCCTTTGCTCAACATGGAGAGCGGCGGCAGTACATATTCGGCACAATTCACAGAAGAACTCTTATCCCCTTTCTGGGTGATCGTTCTGCTGACTTCGTTGCTTTTGGGAGCAGGGGCGGGTGCAGGAGCAGGAGCGGGGTTTGAAACGGGGGCGGGTACGACCGTTTCAGCGGGGCTGACCGGAGTTTCTTCCGTTTGGGGCGGGGCGGAAAAAGCGGGTTTTGAAACGGGTTCAGGCGGTGCGGCTTCTGTAAATTCCGCCCGTTCCGGCTGCCGGAACGATCTGTTTTCCTGAAATTTCGTCCGCATTGCAGCAACAGCATCCACGGCACTGTTGAAGAGGCCGTTTGCAGGAGCGTGCGGCGGAATATCCTGCGGCGTATCGGGAGTTCCGACATAGCGGGGCTGCCGTTCCGTTCCGCGCGGAGTTTCTGCACGTGAGCCGAAGAAATACTTTTTCAGCAGTTCGTGCCAGTCGCCCAGATAGATCATCAATGCGCCGCCGGTGAGAAACGCCCAGCCGCAGATCATGGTTCCCATCGCTCCGATGAGTTGACGGAGGATGCCTTCGGAAAGTTCATAGGCCTCCACTGCGGGGGCGGCAAGGACCTGTCCGATCACGCCGCCGGAGAGGACGAGTTCCGCCATCTCTTTGTGACCCAGCCCCAGCCGTTCCGTATATTCGGCGAATGCGGCGGGGAACAGTCCCAGCAGCAGCACCGATCCGCAAAGGACGAGAAATTCCCCGGTGATGCTCAGAGCCGGTCTGCTTTTGCCCGGGAGTAATGCGCGCATGGCACGGAGAAGGGTCAGCAAAATCAGGGCATACGCCGCAAGGCCGAAAAGGTAGAAAAGGACTTCGCCCAAAATCGCCCCCAGATGCCCGATCCAGTTCTCCGGAGGGGTACTGCTGCCGCCGGAGAGCGCAACGCTGTCCGCGCCGGAGTACGAAACCACGGCGAGAAAAGCCAACAGGATCAGGATGAAAATAAAAATATACCGTACCTGAAAATGTTCTGTTTTCTGTTCTTCCTGCATATCTTTCAACTTATTTTTAAATGATAAAAAATTCCACTGGTTAATATAATTCCCGGATGAGAATTTTACAATCGAAAAACAAAGATATCGCAAAAAAAACATGAAATGTCGATCGTCCGATCGTGAAATTTCTGAATTTTTACGGCAGAGTGCTTGAAAAACGCTTTTTACAGATTATATTAAAGGGAAACGAAGGATATTCGATGAAACGATTTGTCAACAACAATTATTGCGCTTACGACTACGCATACTATTACCGTATGCGGGCCGTTGCTTGCTGTTGTGCAAATCAGATATGAGTTTTACATGACACACTTTCAGGCCCGCAAATACTGCGGGTCTTTTTTTATACAATTTTTCAATATAACATAAAGGAAAAGAAAAATGATCGTAATTCTGAAAGAAAATCCGGAAGTCAGCCAGTTGGAACAACTCACCCGCTGGCTGGAAGAACAGCAGATCTCTCTTCACCGTTCCGAAGGTGTCCATCAGACCATTCTCGGACTGGTGGGCGACACCTCCCGCATCGACATCGACCTCCTCCGCCAGATGGAGATCGTTGAAGAGGTCAAACGCGTTCAGGAGCCTTTCAAAAGCGCGAACCGCAAGTTCCACCCCCTCGATACCGTGGTCAAAGTCGGCGATGCCGTCATCGGCGGAGGCAGTATGGCACTGATCGCCGGACCCTGTTCGGTCGAAAGTGAAGAGCAGATCATCAAAGTCGCTCAAAGCGTCAAAGCCTCCGGTGCGCAGCTGCTCCGCGGCGGAGCCTTCAAGCCCCGCACCTCCCCCTACGCCTTTCA
>JAFTUS010000196.1 GCA_017466125.1 Lentisphaeria bacterium
CAGCGGCCGAACGTCGGCCTCGGTAGTGGTCGGCTGTCGCCCCGTGCGGGGCTCTCGAGCCTCCGGAGCTTTAAATAAAATTCCGCGCGCAGCGCGTACTCGCCAGCGGGTGCTACCCGCACGTGAGCCAACGGCGGAACGTTGGTCGCCGCCTTAAAATGGCGGCGAAAGTATAACCGAATCGTCAACATTGCCGCATTTGCGGCAATACCTCTCGCCGGGAGCGATGCCCCGATAAAAGAGCGCAACATATTTTATCGGGGCGTTGAGCGGACGAAGCATTCCGAAGCCCCTGTAAAAATCAGTCAACCTTTCGTACAGAGCCTTTTCTATTATGCGATTTCAGGGCGACCTTTTTCCGGATGTATGCAAGAGAAGCCCCCTCTGCTGTTTTATCCGTCTTTCAAGAGCCCATTTCTTCCGTTTTTCCGACAAACAAAAAACCCGCAGAATTCTCTGCGGGCTTTTTGATTTGTCAGGTAATTACTTACCGGAGACAACGCCGTGTTCCTTGAAGGAACGGGTCAGGGCAAATTCACCGAGCTTGTGACCGACCATGTTTTCAGTCACGAAGACAGGGATGAAGGACTTGCCGTTGTGGACGTTGAAGGTGTGTCCGACAAAATCCGGAATGATCATGGAACGACGGGACCAGGTTTTGATCGGTTCCTTGTTCGCACCCATTTTTTCGACTTTGTCGATGAGATACTGATCCACGAAAGGACCTTTTTTAATAGATCTGGGCATTACTTCTTCCTCCGTTCAACGATGAAGTTTCTGGAAGTCTTCTTCGGGTTACGGGTACGTTTGCCTTTGGCAAGCTGACCCCACGGTGAGACAGGATGTCCGCCGCCGGAAGTACGACCTTCACCACCACCCATCGGATGGTCGACCGGGTTCATCGCAACACCGCGGACATGAGGACGGAAACCGAGGTAACGCTTCTTACCGGCTTTACCCATTTTCACGTTCATCTTGTCGAGGTTGCCGACCTGACCGATCATAGCACGGCAGTTCAAGTGGATCATGCGGACTTCGCCTGAGGGCAGCTTGATCTGCGCATAAGTTTCTTCCTTACCGCGGAGAATGGCGACCTGACCGGCACCGCGAACCAGTTTGGCACCGCGGCCGGGTTCGAGTTCGATGCAGGAGATGTTGATACCCACGGGGATATCACGCAGTTTCATGCTGTTGCCGGGCTTCAGTTCGGCTTTGTTGCCGTTCATCACGGTATCGCCGACTTTCAGGCCGACCGGAGCAATGATGTAGCTCTTGACGCCGTCTTCGTAGTTGATGAGGGCGATGTTGGCAGAACGGTTGGGATCGTATTCGATCGCAACGACTTTTGCCGGCACGCCTTCTTTGGAACGGATGAAATCGACCATGCGGTAACGACGCTTGTTGCCGGCACCACGGAAACGAACCGTGATACGGCCGGAGTTGTTGCGTCCGCCGCTGGACTTCTTACCTTTGACCAGACTCTTTTCCGGAGTCGTCTTGGTGATGGTGGAAGCGTAGTCCAACACCGCCATGTGACGACGGGAGGGAGTCGTGGGATTAAAAGTTTTAACCGCCATTTGTCAGTTCTCCCTCTTAGATAATTTCGATACTGCCTTCGGACAAGGTGACGACCGCTTTCTTCCAATCGGCACGGCGGCCCATCTTCGGAGTACGGCCGGCGCGCTTGGCTTTACCGGCATAGTTCATAATGTTGACAGATTTGACCTTGACCTTGAAGAGTTCTTCAATGGCACGGCCGATCTCGATCTTCTCTGCGTCCACAGCGACCTTGAAAACGTACTTCTGCTCAGCGACCTGGGCATTGGCTTTTTCGGTCACGACCGGAGCGATCACAATATCAAATGCACTTCTCATTGTAAACCTCCTTTATTACGCGAGACGTCCGATGAAACTGTCGAGAGCTTCCTTCGTGAAGACGAGCTTCTCGAAGCGGAGCAATTCGTAGACATTCACATTGCCGGCCTTGCGCAGGACAAGGTTCGCGATGTTGCCGGTGGCGCACACGGTGGCCTGATCGAATTCATTGACGGTCAGGAGGATGGTGTCGTCAACAACCTTGAGGTTCTTGAGAACGGCAACTGCGCTGCGGGTCTTGTGATCCGCAATGGCAAAGTTTTCCAGCACGATCACGCTGCCTTCGACGATGCGTTCAGAGAGCGCACGTTTGAGGGCCAGAGCGATGACCTTTTTATTGACCTTCTTGGCGAAAGAGCGGGGACGCGGTCCGAACGCAACACCACCACCCAACCAGATGGGAGAGCGGCTGGAACCGGAACGGGCACGGCCGTTGCCTTTCTGACGGAAGGGCTTGGCACCGCCGCCGACGACTTCGCCGCGGGTCTTGGTGCAAGCAGTACCGGCACGGAGACCGGCGCGATAAGCGACAACAGTGTCATGGACGGCCTGTTCGCCTTTTTCGAGTTCGATCACTCCTTCGGGGATGGTGTATTCACCAACCTTGGCTCCGGTGCAATCGAGGATATCAAGAATATTAGACATATTTCTCACCTTAATTATTTACCGGATTTCTTGATCGCACTCCGAACCAGCAGAATACCGCCGTTGGCACCGGGGACGGCACCTTTGACGAGCAGCACGTTGTCTTCGGGCATGACTTTGACGATTTGGAGATTCTGCACGGTACGACGGACATTACCCATGTGACCGGGCATCTTCTTTCCTTTGATGATGTTGCCGGGCCATTCACGGCAGCCGATAGAACCGGTACGACGGGTCCAACCACCACCGTGGCTGGCACGACCGCCGCCGAAACGGTAACGGCGGACAACACCCTGGAAACCGCGGCCCTTGGTGGTACCGACAATGTCGAGGTATTCGTTGGCAGCAAAAATATCCGCAGCGAGAACAGTTCCGCAAGCCGGGGCTTCTTCGCCATCAGCCAGACGGAATTCACGCAACACCGACGGGAGCTTGTCGCCCGTCACTTCAGCTTTGGCAAGATGTCCGGCAACAGCCTTGGAGACATTCTTTGCCTTGCGTTCGCCGAAACCCAGCTGGACTGCTGAGTAACCGTCACGTTCGACGGTCTTGACGCCGGTCACAACACAGGGGCCGACCTGGATCGCCGTCACCGGCACCACAGCACCCTTTTCGTCGTAGACCTGGGTCATTCCGACTTTTTTACCGATTAAACCTTTCATTTTTCTCCTTTCACGAGAAATTGTTTTCGAAACATACCCCCAATCGGTTGGGGGCATTGGTTTCTATGACACCTGACCTCAGATGCCAATTTTGATTGAGATATCAACACCGGCGGGCAGATTGAGCTTTTTCAGCTCATCAACTGTCTTCGCGGAGGGGTTGACGATATCCATCACACGTTTGTGCGTACGGATCTCAAACTGCTCCATGGACTTTTTGTTCACGTGGGGGGAACGGTTGACCGTCCAGCGTTCGATCCGGGTGGGAAGCGGAATGGGACCCGCAACCATGGAACCGGTACGCTTGGCAGTTTCGAGGATCTCGTTGACAGACTGATCCAAAATCCGATGCTCATAAGCCTGCAAACGGATACGGATACGCTGGGTTTTTCCAGTAGCCATAACTTATTTTTTCTCCACAATTTTATCTTGGACTTGTTTCGGAACACGCTCGAAGTGCGCCGGTTCCATGGAGTAGGAAGCACGGCCGCGGGAGAGCGAACGGATGGCGGTTGCGTAACCAAACAGTTCTGAAAGCGGAACGTTGGCACGGATCTTGGTGAAACCGCCGCCGGCGGCATTCATCTCAACGATGGCGCCACGGCGACTGGTGATGTCACCGATCAGGTCACCCATGTTTTCTTCGGGGGTGGTCAGCTCCACGTCCATGATAGGTTCGAGCAGGCAGATACCGGCTTTCTTGGCGGCCTCTTTGAGAGCCATGGAACCGGCGATCTTAAACGCCATTTCGGAGGAGTCAACCGGGTGGTAACTACCGTCGATGATCTCAACTTTGAAGTCGATCAGCGGATAACCGGCCAACACACCGCTGGCGGCGGCTTCGCGGATACCCATTTCGATCGGTTTGATATATTCTTTCGGAATGTTACCGCCGACAACTTTGTTCTCGATGGTAATTCCGGCACCGCGTTCTGCGGGCAGCAGATTGATGATACAGTGACCATACTGACCACGGCCGCCGGACTGACGGACGAACTTCATGTTGGAGTCAGAAGCACCGAGCAGAGCTTCACGGTAAGCAACCTGCGGCGCACCGGTGTTGGCTTCCACTTTGAATTCGCGGATCAGACGGTCAAGAATGATCTCAAGGTGCAGCTCACCCATACCGGAGATGATGGTCTGTCCGGTCTCTTCGTTACTCTGAACGCGGAAGGTCGGGTCCTCATCAGCCAGTGCGATCAGACCCTTGGAGAGTTTGTCGCGGTCGCCGGTGGTCTTGGGTTCAACAGCCACGGAGATAACCGGTTCGGGGAAACTCATGGATTCGAGAACGATCGGCTCTTCTTCCAGACAGATGGTATCGCCGGTGGTGACGTTCTTCAGACCCACAGCAGCGGCGATGTCGCCGGAGAAGATGTCTTCCTGCTCTTTACGTTCATTGGCGTGCATCTGGAGCAGACGGCCCAGACGTTCACGTTTGTTGGTACGGGGGTTGAGAACGGTCATACCCTGGGTGGCAACACCGGAGTAGACACGGAAGTAGTAGAGTTTACCGACGAAGGGGTCGGTCATGATCTTGAAGACCAGAGCAGCGAAGGGCTGCTGGTCGCCGGCATGACGGGTCATGGCCTCGCCGGTGGCGGGGTCGGAACCGTGGATGTCCCAGACATCGATGGGGCTGGGCAGATAGTCAACGACGGCATCGAGCAGCTTCTGGATACCTTTGTTCTTGAAAGCGGTACCGCAGCAGACCGGAACCACACCGCAGGCGAGGGTGGAACGGCGGATGGCAGCCTTGATGGTGTCGTGATCGGGAGTCTCTTCAGCGAGGAAGATCTCCATGATCTCTTCGTCAACTTCAGCGAGAGTTTCGACCATGTAGGTACGGTACTCTTCGTATTTATCCATGTATTCAGCGGGGATATCTTCTTCGGTGATGGTAATACCATTGTCGTCACCAAAGTAATAGGCTTTGCCTTCCAGCACGTCGATCACGCCCTTGAAGTCGGCTTCTTTGCCGATGGGGAGCATCAGCGGAAGGGGAGTGGCACCCAACTTGGTTTTGATCTCTTCGACAACGCCGTAGTAGTCAGCACCGGTACGGTCCATTTTGTTGACCATGGCGATGACGGGGACGCCGTACTTCTGAGCCTGACGCCACACGGTTTCACTCTGGGGCTGAACTTTGCCCACGGAGCAGAACACGGCAACAGCACCGTCGAGTACGCGCAGAGACCGTTCCACTTCAGCAGTGAAGTCCACGTGTCCGGGGGTGTCGATCAAATTCAAACGGTGTTCTCTCCAGAAACAGGTGGTGGCGGCGGAGGTAATGGTGATGCCGCGTTCGCGTTCCTGTTCCATCCAGTCCATGGTGGCACCGCCCTCATGGGTTTCACCGATCTTGTAGTTGACACCGGTGTAGAAGAGGATACGTTCGCTCAGAGTGGTCTTGCCGGCGTCGATGTGCGCCATGATACCGATGTTACGGTATCTGACAAGGGGAGTCGTACGTTTTTCTGACTCTTTGTAGATCTTTTCGCTCATTTTCCGTACTCCTTGCAATTACCAGCGATAGTGGGCAAAAGCCTTGTTGGCCTGAGCCATCTTGAAGGTATCTTCTTTCTTCTTGATGGAGGAGCCGGTATTTTCAAAGGCGTCAAGGAGTTCACCGGCCAGAGAATCGACCATGGATTTTCCTTTGCGGCCGCGGGAATAGGTGGTGATCCAGCGCATTGCCAGAGCAGTCTGGCGTTCGGGATCGACATCAACGGGAACCTGATAGGTGGCACCGCCGACACGACGGCTCTTGACTTCAACTTTGGGCTTCACGTTTTCGAGAGCCTGATTGAAAACTTCGATAGCGGCCATATCCGGCTTCTTTTCCTGGATCAGGTCGAGGGCACCGTAAACGATGCTCTGGGCGGTAGATTTTTTACCACGGCTCATAATAACATTGATGAGCCGGGCGACGGTTTCGCTGCCGTACTTCACATCGGGAGTAAGGGCCCGCTTGGTAACTTTGCGTCTTCTCATGTGTTTCGCACCTTGTTATTGTTGCTATGCAGCCTTATTTCTTCTTACCCTTACCGGCATCTTCCTGACCCGGTTTCGGACGTTTGGCACCGTACTTGGAACGGCCTTGACGGCGTTTGTCAACACCGAGGCTGTCGAGGGCACCACGGACGATGTGGTAACGGACACCGGGCAGGTCGCGGACACGACCACCCTTGACCAGAACCACAGAGTGTTCCTGGAGGTTATGACCTTCACCGCCGATGTAGGCGGTCACTTCCTGACCGTTGGTCAGACGAACACGGGCGATCTTACGCAAAGCGGAGTTCGGCTTCTTGGGTGTACGGGTAGTCACCTGCAAACAGACACCGCGACGCTGAGGGCAAGCACTCAGTGCCTTGGATTTGCTCTTCTTCTCCTTGTCTTCGCGTCCGAAACGCACCAACTGGTTGATTGTCGGCATAAGAACTTCCTGATTTTTTTAATTTTTATGCGATCTAAAACTATACAATAACACATCAAGGATATATAAAATACCACCAAAACTGTGATTTTGCAAATTTTTCATGCAAAATTTTGCAAAAAAATCCTTGATTACCACTCAGTTTGGGTATTCCGACCTCTTTCCGGGGTCGGAAACCCGCCCTGTTTTGCGGAGTTACAGTTCGTCTCCGAACTCATCATCTCCGGTACTGAATCCGTCTTCGCCGATGTCGGCGACCAACTCTTTGGCCTCATCGGGGAGATCGAATTCCTTATCTTCCTCATCGTCATCCGCGAAGATGTCTTTGAGGTTCTCGGAGCCACCGTCAGAGTCGCGCCACGCCGCCTGAATGTCCTCGATCGACCGTTCCTGAACAAGTTCTTCCGGATCGGGTTCGATTTCGGTTCCGAGGTACTTCAGACGGATCGACTGCATCTGTTCCGTGCCGGTACCGGCGGGGATCAGATGTCCGGTGATCACGTTTTCTTTGAAACCGTTCAGATTGTCGATCTTGCCGATGGTGGCGGCTTCGGTAAGGATACGGGTGGTATCCTGGAAGGAGGCCGCAGAGATGAAACTCTCTGTTTCCAGTGCGGCTTTGGTGATACCCAGCAGCACGGGTTCGGCAACGGCGGGCAATCCGCCGCGTTCGGCGACTTCACGGTTGACGCGGTTGAATTCGGAGCGGTCAAGCTGTTCGCCGACGAGGTAGTCGGTGGAACCGGATTCAGTGATCCGCACCTTCTGCATCATCTGACGAATGATGATCTCAACGTGTTTGTCGTTGATTTCCACGCCTTGCGCACGGTACACCAACTGGATCGCGTCGACCAGATGGCGCTGCAACTCATGAATACCGCAGACTTGCAGCAACGTGTGGGGCACAACAGAACCTTCGGTCAGTTTCTGACCTTTGCGGACAAAGTCGCCTTTGCCGACAGTAAGGTGTTTGTGCGCCGGAATGTTGTTGTATTCTTCGGCTTTACCTGATTCGGGGTCACGGATGACCAGTTGGCGTTTGCCGCGCTGAACTTTATCAACCTCGACCACACCGTCGATGCGGGCGATTTCCGCCACATCCTTGGGCATGCGGGCTTCGAAGAGTTCGGCGATACGGGGCAGACCGCCTGTAATATCTTTGTTTTTCGCGGACTGGCGGGGCACACGGGCGACCACCATACCGGGAGTTACGGTTGCTCCGGACTTGACCATCAACACCGCGCCTGCGGGCAGCGGATAGTTGGCGATGAAGCTGCGGTCTTCCGGGTTCAGCACCACGATCTGCGGGTGCAAGTCATCGCGGTGTTCCATGACCGTATTCTGATCGGCACTGCCGCGACGCTGCTTCTGAAGGGTGACACCTTCGATCAAGTCGTGAAGTTCGACCACACCGGCATCTTCAATGATGATCGGAACGTGGTTGGCTTCCCAGCGGACAAAGATCTCGTTGATCTTGACGGTTTCACCGTCTTCTTTGTCCAGCACGGAACCGGCTTCCAGTTCGTAACGGTCGAGTTCGGCTTCGCGGAGCGCGTCGCTCCAGAAGTCGTAATTGGCATTGTAAACGGTTCCGAGGATCTCGGCTTCCATCTTGGCGCGTTCGCGGGCGGCCTCTTCAGCAGCCTTGGCCTGCACCGGATCGTAAACCACGACATAACCGTTTTTGTTGACAACGACCGTTTTGCCTTCTTTATTCTTGATGGTACGGACGTTGAACAGTTTGATCGTACCGTCATGACGGGAGGCGATCGCAGGCTGTTTGTAAGCACTGGAAGCCGTACCGCCGATGTGGAACGTACGCATGGTCAACTGCGTACCGGGTTCACCGATGGACTGGGCGGCGATGATACCGAGGGCATCACCGGGCATTGCCTGACGGTCACTGGCGAGGTTGCGGCCGTAGCACTTGACGCAGACGCCGTGAGCGGTATCGCAGGTCAGAGTGGAACGGATCAGCACCCGCTGGATGCCGCGTTTGTCGATCAGATCGACTACGGCGGGGGTGAATTCTTCACCGGCAGCGACGATCAGACGGCCGTCGTCGAAAGCGGGATCGCGGACATCCTGTGCAGAGAAACGGCCGAGGATACGATCCTTGAGCGGCAGAATGACTTCGTCGCCTTCGATGATGGCACTGGTCCAGACGCCGCGGGTAGTACCGCAGTCTTCTTCGCGGCAGATGATATCCTGAGCCACATCGACCAGACGGCGGGTCATGTAACCGGAGTCAGCCGTCTTCAGAGCGGTATCCGCCAGACCTTTACGGGCACCGTGGGTGGAGATGAAGTATTCCAGCACGGAGAGGCCTTCACGGAAGTTGGAGATAATGGGCCGTTCGATAATATCGCCGGAGGGTTTCGCCATAAGACCGCGCATACCGGCGAGCTGACGGATCTGATCCTTACTGCCGCGGGCGCCGGAGTCGAGCATGGCGTAGACCGGGTTGATCTCGCCCTTGCGGCTGGCAGTTTCCAACCGGACAAAGAGTTCGTTTGCCACAGCGTTGGATGCCTGCGTCCAGATGTCGATGACCTTGTTGTGACGTTCGCCTTCGGTCAGCAGACCGTTGTTGTACTGGTCGAGAACCTTGTCGATGTCGGCGCGTGCCTTTTCGATGAGTTCCTCCTTCTTCTCGGGAACCTGAAGGTCGGCGATGGAGATGGAGAGACCGGCGAGCGTAGCGTGACGGTAGCCCAGATCTTTCAGGTCGTCGAGCAGACGGATCGTGGCTTCATGACCGACGATCTTGTAGGAGTCGGCGATCAGACGGCCCAGATCTTTTTTCTTGACGATCTTATTGTAGAAACCGAGGGGTTTCTGACCTTCTTTAAGGGCACCGCTGGAAATGAAACGGGGGTCCCAGATCTCGTGGAAGATACAGCGTCCGGGAGTGGTCAGGATGTACTTGGCATCCTTTTCACCGTAGATGGTATCTTTGCCGAAGTCGGGGTTGGGGATCTTCACCGCATCGTGGATCTTGATGAAACCGGCGTGCATGGCGTAAAGCACTTCGTGATAGTCACGGTAGAACTTGGCGCGTTCGCTGTTGCGGGGATCACAGGTCAGATAGTAACTGCCCAGCGTGATGTCCTGCGTCGGAGAAGCGATCGGCTTGCCGTTGGCAGGGGAGAAGATGTTGTTGGAAGCCAGCATGAGGAGTTTGGTCTCCATCTGGGCTTCGTTTGACAGCGGAACGTGAACAGCCATCTGGTCACCGTCAAAGTCGGCGTTGTAAGCGGTACAGACCAGCGGATGCAGACGCAGAGCGGAACCTTCGATCAGCACCGGATCAAACGCCTGGATGGAAAGACGGTGCAGCGTCGGAGCGCGGTTGAGCATGATGGGGTGTCCTTTGGTCACTTCATCGAGGATATCCCAGACCACGGGTTCGCCGCGTTCGATCATCTTCTTGGCACCGCGGACGGTGTGGGCATAGCCGCGTCCTTTGAGGTGGTGGATGATGAAGGGTTCAAAGAGGATCATAGCCATCTTCTTGGGCAGACCGCACTGGTGGATCTTGAGTTCGGGCCCCACAACGATGACGGAACGTCCGGAGTAGTCCACACGTTTACCGAGCAAGTTCTGACGGAAGCGGCCCTGTTTGCCTTTGAGCATATCGGAGAGGGACTTGAGGGGACGGTTGCCCGCACCGGTGACGGCACGTCCGTGACGGCCGTTGTCCAGCAGGGAGTCCACCGCTTCCTGAAGCATACGTTTTTCGTTGCGGATGATGACTTCGGGGGTGTTGAGCTGAAGCAGACTTTTCAGACGGCTGTTGCGGTTGATGACCCGGCGGTAGAGATCGTTGAGGTCACTGGTGGCGAAACGGCCGCCATCGAGCGGAACCAGCGGACGGAGATCCGGGGGGATCACCGGCAGAACGGTCAGGATCATCCATTCCGGACGGGAATTGCTGGCCATGAAGCCTTCCACCAGACGGATGCGTTTGGACAGTTTTTTGCGGATCGCTTTGTTGTTGGTGCTGTCCAGCATGGCGGTCAGATCGCTGTGCATGGTGGGCAGATCGATGCGTTCCAGCAGGGACTTGATGGCGGAGGCACCCATTTCAGCGGTGAAGCCGTCGCCGTAGTCTTCGCAAGCCTGATTGTATTCCAGTTCGGTCAGGGTTTGACCTTCGATCAGCGGGGTATCGCCGGGATCGGTCACGACATAGAGTTCGTAGTAGATCACGTCTTCGAGGTATTTGGCAGGCATATCGAGCATGAGGCCGATACGGCTGGGCATACACTTGAAGAACCAGATGTGAGTCACCGGCACGGCCAGTTCGATATGGCCCATGCGTTCACGGCGGACTTTCGCCTGGGTGACTTCCACGCCGCAGCGGTCGCAGACGATGCCTTTGTGTTTGACACGTTTGTACTTTCCGCAGTTGCACTCCCAGTCCCGGGTGGGACCGAAGATGCGTTCGCAGAAGAGACCGCCTTTTTCGGGTTTGAAGGTACGGTAATTGATCGTTTCCGGATTTTTGACTTCACCGAAGGACCAGGAACGGATCACTTCCGGCGAAGCGACGTTGATGGAAACGGCTCCGAATGAGTTGGTGGAACTTTTGCCCAACAGCTCCCGGTATGCAATATTATTGTCAGTCAAGGTAATACCTCCCTGAATTAGTTTTCAGTTGTCTTTTTGACGGTACGGATGTCAAGACCGAGACTCTGCATCTCTTTGAGCAGAACGTTGAAGGATTCCGGACGGCCGGCTTCCAGAACATTCTGTCCCTTGACGATGGACTCATAGATGCGGGCGCGGCCGAGTACGTCGTCGGACTTGACCGTGAGCATCTCCTGCAAGTTGTAGGCGGCACCGTAGGCTTCGAGAGCCCACACTTCCATTTCCCCGAAACGCTGACCGCCGTGCTGGGCTTTACCGCCCAACGGCTGCTGCGTGACCAGAGAGTAGGGACCGACTGCGCGGGCATGGATCTTGTTGGCAACCAGGTGGTCCAATTTCAGCATGTAGACCTGGCCGACCATGATGCGCTGATCGAATTTGTCACCGGTACGGCCGTCGTAAACATCGGCCTTGCCGTCGTAGACATACTCGTTATTTTCGTTGAGGCGGAAGCCCCAATGATAATTTTTACCGACCCGTTTGGCTTCGGCTTCATTGCCTTTTTCCATCAGTTCGATGATCTGCTCTTCGCTGATACCGTCGAACACGGGGGTTGCGGCCTTGATGCCCAGCATCTTGGAGGCCCAGCCCAGATGGGTTTCCAGCACCTGACCGATATTCATACGGCTCGGCACGCCGAGGGGGTTCAGGATGATATCGACCGGAGTACCGTCTTCGAGGAAGGGCATATCTTCCACGGGAACGATCCGGGAAACGATACCCTTGTTACCGTGACGGCCCGCCATCTTGTCACCGACCTGAAGTTTGCGCTTGCAGCCGAGATAGACTTTGACGCGTTTGATGACTCCGCCGTCAAATTCGCCGTTTTCGGCACCGTCCATACTGCGGCGGCGTTTCTCTTCGATTTCGGCAAATTCGGGTTTGAAGGAGTCGATGATCTCTGTGATCGTGCGGGCAAGTTCGCAGTCTTCCATGCTCCAGCTGTCGTAGTGGGTCGCCAGTTTCTGAATGGAGTTCTTGGTGACCTTGCGGTTGGAACTGATAAGCACGGCATTTTCACGGGACTGATTGGAGTCGAAGATCGGATAGGGCAGTTTGATGCTCAACAGCACGTCGGAGAGACGGGCGGTCAGATCTTCGATCAACTGGTTGTAGGAGTCACGATAATCGTTCTTGATCATCTTCTCCTGACGTTTCGCCTCCGTCTTGGTGAGGTTGGCACGTGCGGGATCTTTGGCGTATTCGGTACGGATATCCATAACGATACCGCCCTTGCCGGAGGGAACGGTCAGACTGCTGTCCTTGACATCGGCGGCTTTTTCGCCGAAAATGGCACGGAGCAGACGTTCTTCGGGGGCGAGTTCCGTTTCGTTCTTGGGCGTGATCTTGCCGACGAGGATATCGCCGGGTTTGACCTCTGCGCCTTCGTAAACAACGCCGCGGCTGTCCAGATTGCGCAGCGCATCTTCGCTGACGTTGGGAATATCGCGGGTGATCTCTTCGGGACCGAGTTTGGTATCGCGGCTGGTGATTTCAAATTCGTCGATATGCACGCTGGTGTAGACGTCCTCTTTGACCAGACGTTCACTGACGATGATGGCGTCCTCGAAGTTGTATCCGCACCAGGACATGTAGGCGACCAGCACGTTGCGGCCGAGGGCGAGTTCACCGCCGTCGGTAGCGGCACCGTCGGCGAGCAGATCACCGGCCTTGACGACCTGACCGCTCACGACTTTGGGACGCTGGTTGACACAGGTACCGGCATTGCTGCACAGATACTTGAAGAGACGGTAGTTCTGATACTGGCTCTTGTCGGCATCGGCGGCGGGCAGTTTGCCGTCGGGAGTAACGACGATGTGTTCGGAGTCCACTTCGGCGACGATACCGTCGGCCTTGGCGACAACGACAGCACGGGAGTCACGGGCGATGCGGGCTTCCAGACCGGTTCCGACGTAAGGAGCCTGGGGCTGGAGAAGCGGCACGGCCTGACGGCCCATGTTGGAACCCATCAGAGCGCGGTTGGCGTCGTCGTGTTCGAGGAAGGGAATGGAACCGGCGGCGGCACTGACCAACTGTTTCGGAGAAACGTCCATGTACTGGACCTCTTCGCGGGCGTGTTCTTCGGATTCGCCTTTGTAACGGCTCATGACCATGGGACGGACGAAACGGTTGTTTTCGTCCAGCAGGGCGTTTGCCTGGGCGATGACGAACTGCTCTTCCTTATCGGCAGTCAGGTAGTCGATCTGATCGGTGACCTGTCCGTCCACGACCTTGCGGTAGGGGGTTTCAAGGAAACCGTACTCATTGATGATGGAGTAGAGCGACATGGAGGAGATCAGACCGATGTTCGGACCTTCCGGGGTCTCGATCGGGCAGATACGTCCGTAGTGGCTGGAATGAACGTCGCGGACCTCAAATCCGGCACGGTCACGGGAAAGACCGCCGGGACCGAGAGCGGAAAGACGGCGTTTGTTGGTCAATTCGCTCAACGGGTTGGTCTGGTCCATGAACTGGCTGAGCTGGCTGCGGGCGAAGAAATCGCGGATCACACCGGCAAAAGCCTTGGGGTTCACCAGTTTGGAGGGGGTCATATTCTGGTCATCGAACGTCATGCGTTCGCGGACGAGACGTTCGGTGCGCAGCAGACCGGCACGGCACTGGTTCTGGAGCAGTTCGCCCACGGTACGGACACGGCGTGCGCCCAGGTGGTCGATATCATCGACGGAACCGCCGGAGTGACGGAGCTGCATAAGCATCTTGGTTGCGGCCATGAGGTCCTTGGGGTCCAGTACGCGCAGATCGGCGGGGAGGTCCAGTTTCAGACGTTCATTGAGTTTGAAACGGCCCACTGCACCGAGGTCATAACGGCGGGGATCGAAGAAGAGCCGTTTGATGAGCAGTCTGGCATTGACGAGGTTCAGCGGGTCGCCGGGGCGCATACGCTGATAAATGGCGGCAAGTGCCTCCTCTTCGGTGCGGATCTGATCTTTGCGCATACAGGTGATCATATAGTTGTCACCGTTGGGGATATGGGCAAGTTCCACACTCTTGATACCGGCATCGACCAGAAGTTTCAGGTGATTTTCGTTAAGTTGCGTCAGTTCTTCCACGATAACGATATCGTTTTCGTCGGTCACGTCGTCGATGGTATAGTAACCGGCGGCGTTGCTTTCGCTTTGAGCGGCGATCTCTTTGTTTTTCAGCAGAGAGGCGACCGTATGACTCTTGACATCGTAACATTCAGAAAGGATCGCCTTGTTGGTGGTGTAACCGATCGCACGCAGGAAGGTCGTGATGTAGAATTTCCGGCGGCGGCGGCGGCGGTCGAGATAGATGTGGATGTAATCACTGGCATCGAACTGCACGTCCATCCAGGAACCGCGGTCGGGAATGATGCGGTAACTGTAAAGGGTGCGTCCGGAGGTGTGACGGGTCTTTTCAAAGCAGATACCCGGGGAACGGTGCAGCTGGCTGATGATAACGCGTTCTGCGCCGTTGATGATAAAGGTACCCTGTTCCGTCATGAGCGGGATATCGCCCATGTAGACGGATTCGCAGATTTCAGAACCGTTGATCTTCAAACGGAAATTGACATAGAGCGGAGCATCGTAGATCTTGCCGTCTTTGATGCAATCCACGATGTCAGCCTTGTTTTCGCTGGGAACGCCGATCTCGTATGAGACGAATTCCAGACTCATCTGCTTGTCGTAACTTTCGATGGGGAAGATCTCGTTGAAGACTTCCTGAAGTCCCTGGTTCTTCCGTTCTTCCGGCTTCACGTCACGCTGCAGGAAATCCCCGTAGGAATTGAGCTGAAGACCGATCAGATCCGGGATCTCCAACACATCGCGAAGTTTACCAAAATTGATTCGTTGTGTCATAAATCGCCTGTTGTTGATGGTTTATGTTACAATACTATATTCTATGACCCCTCCTCTGCCGCAGCAAAAAACCACACTGCCGCAGTTTCGGTGTCCTGTTTTCAAAACACAGAAACCCGACCCATCGGGGCACACCGCCCCCACGGTCCGGTTCAACACAAAAAAAACGTAAAAAAACGTTTTCAGTGAGATATTTCCCGAAAGAAACACCTCTGTCGGAAAGAAAGAGCATGACAAAAAACCACATCATGCCCATTCTTTGCAGCAGCCGGCAAAAAACCACACCGTCTGCTTGCTTTCCGGAGGGAAAATCCAACTTGTCGGCAATCGGAAAAACTTCCTTTTGCACCCACTCGCGCTCCCTGCCGGAATTTAAGGCGAAAGAACGGCGGGTCAAAGGGTTCGACCCGCCGTATCTGTCAGATCAAGCAAAAATTACTTGATTTCGACCTTGGCACCAGCACCTTCGAGCTGGGCTTTGATCTTTTCGGCTTCGTCCTTGGCAACGCCTTCCTTGACAGCCTTGGGAGCGCCTTCGACGAGGTCTTTGGCTTCCTTCAGGCCCAGGCCGGTGATGGCGCGGACTTCTTTGATGACCGCAACTTTGTTGTCGCCAAAGCTGGCGAGAACAACGTCAAATTCGGTCTTTTCTTCAGCGGCCGGAGCAGCAGCACCGGCGGCAGGGGCAGCAGCGGCAACTGCGACAGGGGCAGCTGCGCTGACGCCGAGGCGTTCTTCCAGGGTCTTGACCAGTTTGGAGAGTTCCAGAACAGTCATATTCTCGACGTAGGAAACGAATTCTTCCATTTTGTTTTCTTCGGACATCTTAAATGCCTCCACAGTGTTTATAGGTTAATTACTGTTGATTTTCAACTTTATCTTTATAAGCATTGAGCACATTCAAGATGCTCGCAGCCTTGGCGTTGAGAACGCTGACCAGATTGCGGGACGGAGCCTGGAGGACCCCGAGCAGCATGGCCTGAAGAACTTCCTTGGAGGGAAGATCAGCGAGACCGCTGACATCAGCGGGGGACAACACGGCGTTATCCATATAACCGCCTTTGGCGGCAACCTTCTCATTCTTCTTACCGAATTCGACCAGAGTCTTGGCGACTGCGGAGCAATCACCTTTGCCGTACACCATAGCGGTGCCGAGGGTCAGATTCAGGGTGCTCAGATCGACATTGAGTTCCTGAGCGGCAAGTTTGATCATGGTGTTTTTCAACACATGGCAGCTTGCACCCTGAGCAGCAAGACTGTTGCGCAATTCGGAAAATTCCGCGACTTTCAGACCGTCGTAGGAGACGAAGTAGGCATAATCAGAATCCTGGATCATCCCAACGATCTGCTGAAGAAGAAACTGCTTCTCACTTCTCATTTTTCGGACCTCACGAGTTCTTTCAGATTGATTTTGACACCCGGGGTCATGGTCGCAGAGATCGTGCAGGAGAGGATGTATGCACCCTTCGCAGTGGCCGGTTTGGCCTTGTTGACTGCTTCGACGATGGCGTCAAAGTTCTGCTTCAGCGCATCGACCTCAAAGGACATTTTGCCGAAGGGAACGTGAACGACAGCACCGCGATCAGCACGGAATTCCGCACGACCGGCTTTGGCTTCTTGGACGGCCGCGCCGACGGACTCGGTAACAGTACCGGTCTTGGGGTTCGGCATCAGGCCGCGGGGACCGAGTTGACGACCGAGGGGACGCACCAGACGCATAGCATCGGGGGTCGCGATCAGGATGTCAAAGTCCTGCCAACCGTCTTTGATCTGCTGAACGATGTCTTCATAACCGACAAAATCCGCTCCGGCTTCCTTGGCGTCAGCGGCGTACTGACCGTCAGCGACGACAGCGACACGGACGCTTTTACCGGTACCGGCGGGCAGTGCAACAGCACCGCGCACGGTCTGATCGGATTTACGGGGATCGACGCCGAGGCGGATAGCAACTTCCGCCGTCTGATCGAACTTCACAGAGGGCATAGCCTTCAGCAAGTTGATCGCTTCAACAACGCCGTAACGCTGCTGAGCGTCGAAACCGTCGATTTCGACCTGTTTCTTGTAAAGTTTACTTCTACGCATCGACCACCTCGATTCCCATGCTCCGAGCGGTTCCTTCGATGATGCGCATAGCCGCTTCCTCATTCCGGGCGTTGATGTCATCCTTCTTGATCTGGACGATTTCACGGATCTGTGCACGAGTGATCTTGCCAGCCTTCTCGCTGCCGGGCTTTTTGGCACCGGAAGCAAGACCCGCAGCCTTCTTCACGAGGACAGCAGCCGGGGGGGACTTGCAGATAAACGTGAACGAACGATCCTGATAGACCGTGATCACAACAGGAATAACCGTACCGCTCTGAGCTTGAGTGGCGGCATTGAACTGCTTACAGAACTCCATAATATTGCAGCCGGCCGCACCGAGGGCGGGACCGATGGGCGGAGCCGGATTAGCGGCACCCGCAGGGATCTGCAAGCGGATCAAGCCTGTAACCTTCTTTGCCATGATTACATTTCCTTAATTTCCGATCGGTTGTGGTCTGAACTGGCAGGTATTCCGCCACGACTCGATCTTACGACATTACCATAAGTATTGAACGTCCCTTACAGGATCCGTTCAGCCTGCCAAAACTTCAATTCAACGGGGGTGGAGCGGCCGAACATGGAAACCATCAGTTTCAGTTTTCCGCGTTCATTATCCACTTCCTGAACCGTACCTTCACTGCCTTCAAAGAGGCCGTCTTTGATACGGACGACTTCGCCGACTTCAAACACGATCTCCTGACGCGGTTTATCGCCGCTTTCAGGATCGAACGGTCTGAGGACTGCTTCAACTTCATCATCGGTCAGGGGACGGGGACGGTTGCCGCCGAGAAAACCCAGCACGCCCTGAACACCTCTGACCAGACTCCAGGCAGGTTCATTGATCTGCCCGAATTCATCATACAAATCCAAACGCACCCAGATATACCCCGGGAAAAGTTTCCGCTTGGATTCGGTCATTTTCTTATCGCCTTTACGAATTGCAGCGACGACTTCGGTCGGAATAACAGCTTCGTAAACGGGGACCTGGTCACTTACCTTGATCTGGTATTTGATGCCTTCGCACACCTTGTTTTCAAGGCCGGAACGCACCTGAACTACGAACCACTGTCCGCGATTGTCAAGTTCCATTTCAGTTTCTTCGCACATGTTCACGCCTGTAATATTAAAGTTTTCCAACGGTAATCAGACTGATCGTCCACTCTGCAATTTTATCAACACCGGCCACAAACCCGGCGAGAATCACCATTGATACAACGACCAGAATGGTGGATTCCCACAATTGCTGCTTGCTCGGCCAGGTACAGCGACCCATTTCTGCGATAGTATCCAAAACAAAACGCCGGATTTTGCCGGTCACTTTGTCAAAACCGGTTGCCACTGAATTTTTATTGTCGCTTGCCATTTTACTTTACCTGCCTTGCTTATACACTAAAAAACTGGCAGGAGAGGTGAGGCTCGAACTCACGACCTGCGGTTTTGGAGACCGCTGCTCTAGCCAACTGAGCTACTCTCCTGTCTGTCACAATTCTTAAAAGAAGAAGTTAACGCGTTTCCTTGTGAAGAGTATGCTTGTGTTCAAACTTGCAATACTTCATCTTCTCAAGACGCTCAGGGGTATTGCGTTTCTCTTTCTTCGTCGTATAATTGCGACGCTTGCACTCAGTGCATTCAAGAATTACCAATTCACGCATTTTTATACCTGACTTGTTTTATAATGACAATCCCGGTCCGCCGCTTTCACAGCGGGCCGGGATCAGATCTTATCTCAGTTGAGATTACTCGATAACCTCAGAGACACGACCGGAGGCAACGGTACGGCCGCCTTCGCGGATAGCGAAACGCAGACCTTTTTCCATAGCGATCGGAGCGATCAGCTCGACGGTGATGGAGGTGTTGTCACCAGGCATGACCATTTCAACGCCTTCGGCGAGAGAGATGGTACCGGTCACGTCAGTCGTACGGAAGTAGAACTGAGGACGATAGTTGTTGAAGAACGGAGTGTGACGGCCGCCTTCTTCTTTGCTCAGCACGTAGATCTCACCGGAGAATTTCTTGTGAGGATTGACGCTGCCGGGCTTGGCAAGAACCTGACCGCGGGAGACGTCTTCTTTCTTGGTGCCGCGGAGCAAGCAGCCGACGTTATCACCGGCGTTGCCCTGATCGAGCAGCTTACGGAACATTTCGATACCGGTAACGGTGGTCTTGACGGTGTCGCGGATACCGACGATTTCGACTTCTTCGTTGAGTTTGATCACGCCGCGTTCGATACGACCGGTAACCACAGTACCACGACCTTCGATGGAGAAGATGTCTTCGATCGGCATCAGGAAGGGCTGGTCAACATCACGGGCGGGTTCAGGAATGTAAGCATCGACCTGATCCATGAGTTCGAGAATGCACTGGCAGGCGGGATCATCGGGATTGCCTTCAGCTTCGACAGCCTTGAGGGCGGAACCTTTGACGATCGGGAGATCATCGCCGGGGAAGTCGTAAGCGGAGAGCAGTTCGCGGATTTCCATTTCGACGAGTTCGAGCAGTTCGGGGTCATCGAGCTGGTCGCACTTGTTCATGAAGACGACGATTGCGGGCACACCGACCTGACGGGCCAGCAGCACGTGTTCGCGGGTCTGAGCCATCGGGCCGTCGGTGGCGGCGATAACGAGGATCGCACCGTCCATCTGGGCAGCACCGGTGATCATGTTCTTCACGTAGTCAGCGTGACCGGGGCAGTCAACGTGTGCATAGTGACGATTTGCGGTCTGATACTCGATGTGAGAAGTATTGATCGTGATACCACGAGCTTTTTCTTCCGGAGCATTGTCGATTTCGTCATACTTACGGGTTTCACCGCCGAACTTACGGCCGAGGGTCATACTGATGGCCGCAGTGAGGGTGGTTTTGCCATGGTCAACGTGACCAATGGTACCGATGTTAACATGCGGCTTTGTTCTTTCGAATTTTTCCTTCGCCATTTTCTCCTCCTGATTATTTTTAGAGAATTATTTTTTTGGACGTTACAATACTATGATCTATCTAAAAA
>JAFTUS010000197.1 GCA_017466125.1 Lentisphaeria bacterium
AAAAATACGCCGCATCATACTTGCAAAGCAAGTGCTTCATGTTTGCCGCAGGCAAACGCTTCATGCAGCAACGCTGCGCTTCATACGGCGAAGCCGTGCTTCATTCGATCAGCGTTCACGCTGATCGAGCTATTGGTCGTATCATATAAATCTCCTTGGAGGAGGAATAATTAAATTGCAAAGCCTTAATTTATATCTCGTCCCATAGAATAGCACCAATTATTCTTGAATATATAATTACTTTTTCATAAATCTGATATCCACCCTATTTTCTGGGAGATTACAATATCATTTTTAAATGTAACATCATAATAATATGCTTTAGTTCTCAAAAAATTTTTCCGAAAACCAGTTTTAATAATCCAACGATTACGATGCATGACATATGCGTCATTCATCAACTTTTCCTTATTTTCGAAATAAACATATCCAGAATCAACTCCAATCATTATGCAAGGTTTACCTGTAGCTGGATTAACAGAATCAGCCTTATTTAGATATTTTTTGATCAAATCTTTTCTGGACATTCCTACAAAATTATAATCATTCTTAAGTAATGCGCAAGAACTAAAAAAAATACTTACAAGTAAAAAAAATATAAATTTTATTCTTCTCATATTCCCACCTCTTATTCAAAATACTTTGATGACATTATTGTATTTATAGACGGGAAACGAAAAGTTTTATCTTTTAATGCCATAGGTATATTCCCATTCCAAATAGTATTTGTAAATGCATTACAATTATTGCCAGTTGCTTCATATTTGCATTTATCATCACACCATTTGCCCCAGCCCATACGGCCGGAAGCATCGGCTTTGCCATCGGTATTGCGTCCGCCGAAAATCACCAGAACACGGTACATTTCCCTGCGGCTTTTGTCATAACCCTTCGGAATGCGGTATTGGAACACGGCCTGTTTGTTGTGCGGCGCTTTCGTTTTGACGACGATCGTTTCCGCTCGGAGCAGCAACGGAAACAACAGTAAAATCCCGCAAAGTTTTGCAAATCGTGTTTTCATGACTGTTTCTCCGTTTTCTCCGTCAATATACTCTGCATTTCAGGAAATTACAAGTCGGAAATCGAAAAAACTGCGCTGCTAATGTTGTCTGCCACCGTGTTTCGAAATGTACGCAATTTTCCGAACGTTGCACCTATATGTAGCTTCATCCAAAAATATTGCGCAAATAATTTTGCAGGTTATAGAACAGTCCTTTCATATTTGACCTTGCCATAATACTGCTCTACCGATAAGAACTTGAATGAAAAAATTATAATATATGAAATCTTCCACTGGGGCATGAACAGCAAATCAAATTTCTGTGTTTTCCCCGGACGTAAAGTAAGTTCATACCCGTTGCTTGTGAATTTTGAATCACGGTGATAATTCAGGGACAATTGTTTACCGTCAATATCAATATTCTGTCTGATATGAATTTTCCCCTTATATACGAGTGGATATTTCGTTTCTTCATCCGTCAACATAAAAATACGACGATCTCCGGATGCGTCAATCACAGAGATTTCCCTGTCGTTTTGAATCAGAGAAACAACTTTCTCATATTTGCCGCTGTATATTATCCCTTCGCTTTTCGCAGCTATCGACCACAAAATGAAAACGGCGAAAACAATCAATACCAAAGCAAGGCTTACAACTGTTAGTATCACTCTTTTACGCATGTAACGCTCCTAACCACGCCATACGACCAAGCTGGAGTAACTTGCAAAGAGTAATCCACCTCCCCGCAATCGTACGTTTTTTTCATGACTTCTAACTTTAACCGATACTTCAATCGATATTCAATGAATCCATGTTCCTGATGAACGTCACCTGTTTCTAAAGGACAATCGTAGGGCGGAATATTTGAATATCCATTTGTCGTTGATATCCCGCTATAACTGCCTGCGATGGCAATACCCAAATACGATATGGCACCACTCCATGATATGGATGCAGACATGCCGTGAAGTGATAATGAACTATGATTACCGCATTCAGCAGTTGAAATATCGCCTACAAAGCTCCAATCCGTATACTCAACCGACACCACGGACATAACACCGGGAGAACATCTAACCGTGTAAGTTTCTCCGGTTGGGACTTGAATTGTATAGCCGGGATTGTTCGGGTCTTCAACTGTTGCCATAACTGGAACTTGTTCACACATCCCAACCCAATCAAATTTCCACGTTACTCCATTATTGACATATGCCAGATTGTTCCACCCATCAGGGTAACCGATTGGGTCTGTAGTTGTCCATTTGCCCTGCGCCGGATTATAATCCCGGAACAGGAACGAGTATCCCAGTTCGTCAATCATCGGTTTGCCGGTGAAGAAAGCGTTTTTATCTGCCGTTTCTCCGAATGAGCTCATTTCAACAGCTTTACCATTGACCGCAAGAGTGTTGCCAAGCATATCGTTGAAAAGCACATTATCCCCAGCCATGACCGGGTTACCGCCGGTGACGTATGGTTCATTAATATAGGTGACACCGCTGCGCCAAATGAGAGCCAGACCGTCCCACATGAATTCTTCGACTTTATTGCCGTAAATTGCTTTGGCGATCTGACCATCAATGTTGTATTCAAACTTGGCAATCGTTTTTCCATTCTGCCGGACTTCGGAAACTTTATTCTGACCGTTATAGACATATTTCTTGTCGCCCGCCTGAATCATTCTTCCGGCAGCATCATACGCATATTCAGTTACCTTGCCATCTGTTGTGGATGATACCAACTGATTGGCTTGGATGTAAGTATGCGTAGTTGTGTAAGAGCAGCTGTACATTGTCGTAATTTCAACTTTCTGCAAATAGAATAAATTATTTCTATTTATTTTTTACCCCAAAAAGTTTTTTCAAATATTTTTTCTATTTTTTGAAATATTTATGATATAAAACATTAATAAAAACAAGCAGAAAAATATTAAAAATATTTCAAAAAAAAGATAGTTATAAGCACTTTCTCCATCGAATTTCCTGCTAATAAAATTTATCACCGGAAAGCCATAATATACAACAAAATTCCAATATACCAACGCTAACAATCCCGACAGAACTGAAGTCAATATAATTTTACCGATAAACTTTAACATTATTCAATAACCCTCACTTTCCCATAGGCAAAAATATCAGTCCCTGATATTTTTTGTGTGGATGTTTGTAATACCATGTTTCGCCAATCATTATACCATTGATTATTTGAAAATGTTATGCATCCTAAACTTCTACTACCAGGATGCATTCGAAATTCGCCTCTATTTACCCCATCAACACTTGTATAGTCATCTATTTTTCCATCATCTGCCAACAATGCGAACCATGTATCTTTCCCTGTCAATAAATCATAAAGCCATCCTAATCTTCCTCCAGACTCTCTTTGAACAACATAATACTCTCCGAGAGGAATTGGTCCAGCACCTGCAACATTTTCTGATTCTGGTTTATTCCTATGGTCGCCGTCGCCAGAAAACACCTGAATCGTCATTCCACGATATATTGTTCCATTTATTGATAATTGATATGAAAGTTGATGTTTTGAAATAGAATAAGTAGCAATCATAAATTTTCCCATATAATCAATAAACCCCACAACTTCATTATTTACATACGCCAGATTGTTCCAGCCGTCGGGATAGCCGAGCGGGTCGGTTGTTGTCCATTTGCCCTGATTGGGGTTGTAATCGCGGAAAAGAAAAGAATAACCGAGTTCATCGACCATCGGCTTACCGGTGAAGAAAGCGTTTTTATCTGCCGTTTCTCCGAATGAGCTCATTTCAACAGCTTTACCGTTGACCGCAAGAGTGTTGCCGAGCATATCATTGAAAAGGACAGCATCGCCAGCCATGACCGGATTGCCACCGGTAACATACGGTTCGTTGATATAGGTTACTCCGCTGCGCCAAATGAGAGCCAGACCGTCCCACATGAATTCTTCAACTTTGTCGCCATAAATCGCTTTGGCGATCTGCCCGTCAATGTTGTACTCAAACTTGGCAACTATTTTACCATTCTGCCGGACTTCAGTAACTTTGTTCTGTCCGTTATAGATGTAACTCTTATCTCCCGCCTGAATCATTCTCCCGGCGGCATCATATTTGTAATGAGTTGTTACGCCATTGACAGTTGAAGTTACAAGTTGATTTGCTTTATCGTAAGTATAGGCGGTGGTTACGCCATTGATCGTTTTGGAAAGCCGGTTGCCTGCCGGATCATAGGTGTAACGTTCCAAGTCTTTGCCTTGAGCATCTTTGACTGCCAGCAGCTGACCACGCAAATCATACTCAAAATTCATACGCTTACCATTGAATGCCTTATAAGACTCCTGATATTTTGTTATCGTACGGTCTATGCATACTATACCATGTGGATTACAACCTGTCAAGTGCTTCTTGAATTTTTTTTGTAAAAGTTATTTCAAAAATTATTCCTGCCGATTGTAAAACAAAACGCACCACCCTGAAATGGCAGTGGTGCGTTTACAAATTCAGACGGAAAAACGGCTGTTACTGTTCCCGGTTGCAGAGTTGACGCGCGAGGACGGAAAGTTTTTTTATGCTCTCCGGCAGCATTGCCAGATATTTTCCGCAGTCGGGACGGTACTGTTCCAGCGGAGTTTTGTAAAATTCTTCGGTGACAGAATTCCATTCTTCCTGATTTTTTTCGCCGGTAAGGGCATAGCGGGCATAAAGTTCAAATTCCCGGAAGTAACAGCCGTCAAAAAGTTCTGCAATGTAGGTGCGGCAATAACAATTTTCCGCATTTCCTTTTAACGTATGTTCAAAAAACGGATTGACCGGCAAATACTGTTTCAGGCGGTCAAGCGAATCGCAAAGCGAAAATTCCGGGCTGGATCTTACAATATCAGCCAGCAAGTACAACGCTTCACGCATCTGCTCAATGATCCGGGACATTTTCGCTTTGTCCGGGTAGTGGAGGAATGCCTGATTGTAAAGGTACTGGATGATCCGTCCGCCTGCGGTACGGGCAAGGTCGATCACATCGCGCCGTACAAAAGTATCGTCAAGCCGGCACTCCGCAAGCATCTGCAGACCATCTGCCGCGGTGAGTATTCCCGGCATCAGGCGTTTGATGACGTCCTGCGATATGGATATCTGATTTTCTGATGCCGGAAATTCGATTTTTCCGCCCCAACCGGCTCCCAGACAGAAACGGGCGAAAACTTCTCCGTAGAATTGCGGATAATTCCAGTAGCCGCTTTCGATGACAGGCAGAAATCCGCTCCAGACGGACTCCATGACGTCGGCGTATGCTCCGTAGCGTTTCCGGCAGAAAACGGGCAGAAAGTCACGGATATCCGGAAGTTCCGCTTTCCACGCATTGGCGGCAAAATATTCATACATCAAAGTATCTGCGTGAGAGTTTTCCGGCCAGATGACCATCCCTTTGCAGAAGGGATCTTCCCTGGCAATGGTAAGGCGTTTGCGGATCGTTGAATAATTCCCTCTCAAATCCGTGCCGGATTCAAAGGCTTGAAAAATTCCGAAGATCCACGGGAATTTCCCGACACAGTGCCAATAGGTGAAATTATTATCCTCTTTGCAGGTATCGGACGTGTAATCGAAAAGGAGGGTTTTTGCCGGATCGAAAGTATCCATCAATTCCTGCATTTCATCGGAAGTCCAGCTGCCATTGAGAAAATCCCATGAGGCGATCAGGAGCGGCGCATCGGGGTAACTCTTGCGCAGCCGCTCCTGAATACGGCGGTACGCGTAGAGTTTCCAGCGGTGATTTACTGCTTTGTCATTGGAAATACTCCGTTCTGCCAGTCCGATCGTATGAAAAATCGCTCCGCTGCCGAAGTTGTCGATATGGGTTTGGGTCAGTTTGAAATAGTTATCCAATTCGCGGTCTTTGCGGATATCCCACACGAGCCCGGTCGGGTCGCCGTACACCTGCGATGCCTGCGGGACGAAATCCGGCTTGACCGTCTCCAGAAACTCCTGCGGTGTACGGCTGTACCAGTGCGACATGGTTCCGGTATCTTCGGGGTGCAGCAAATCCCGTTCAAAAGCATATTCCAGCAGAGATTTGCGCAGTTTGCCCCGTTCCTGAAGCGACCAGAAATGGGTACGGTCATCGTAAGAACGATCAAATTCTTTGCGGGGCGGCACATTGTCTTGCGGATAGGGAACGATATCCGGAAACGCTTTCTGAAACAGATCATCCTGACCGATGCGGAGCATAAATAAATTGAGCCGTTTTTTCAAAATCCAGTCGATCTCTTTTTTCCAATCCTCCAGCGTCCAGTGTTCCGCCTGAAAACGGTGAAGACTGCGGTGGGCAAAGTAGCGCAGTCCGCGGTATTCAAAGCGGGGGACTTCGAGCGTATCAAAATTTTCCAGCGGCAGCGTTTCCCGTTCGGGGATCACATCTCCATCCCAGAAGTAACTGCAGCCGATCGCCTCAAAATAAGCGTAGACCGCATAGAGGAATGCACGCGGTCTGCCGCCGCCGAGCAGCAGCACCCTCCGCCCCTGTTCTTCAAATGTGCGGATGAAAAAATCATCGCTCCCGGAACGGTAGGGAGGCAGTACCCACGAACCATCCAGCACCTTTTCCGCAACAAAACAGTTATCACTGTCGCTGCCGATCACGATAAGATCGCCGGGGACATCGCCGGAAACAGTCCGTTCGATGCGTTTCCCGGTCATCTGTTCCGCCAGTCCGTTAAAGATGGATGCCGCAAGTTCATTGTTGGAAAGAAGATACATTTTTGTCTCCGCTGTTGATCGTTATTGTTGTGTTCATAGTATAATATACACCGGACAAAAAGGAATAAAATGGCAAAGAGGCGCAAATATATATCAATTTCGAGCATCGGAAGCGGGCTGCCAGAAGATCAGTCATGCTCGTTTTTGATATGTATTTGCTTTTATTTGCCATTTTATTTCATTTTTCCTGTTGTATATTATAGCAACGTTTATAAAAAAAGCAATCAACAGGAGAGTAAAATGGCACATATTTTTTCCAACAATGAATTGGCTCTGTCCGTTTTCAACGATCTGGCAGAAAAGATGACCGGTAAACGTCTTGAACGGACCGGGAGTACGGATATTCCGGATGACCTTATCGTGATCGGCAATGAGAGCGATAACAGTTATGTTGCCAATAAAATGCTCGACGGCAGCTGGGAAATTCCTGTTTACCGCACCGGGAGTGACGATTATTTTATCCATTCCTATTCCGAAAACGGCCGTAAGGTCCTTGTCCTCGGCGGCGGCAGACCGCGGGCTTTTCTCTATGCTGTCTATGCTTATTTTGAAAAAATCGGCTGCAGTTATTTCTGGGACGGTGATATTATTCCTCATAAAGAGACTCTGGAACTTGATAATTTCGACATTCTGGAATCTCCCCGGTTTGAATACCGGGGCTTGCGCTATTTTGCCCACCGCAGTCTGCACCGTTTTCAGGCGGAACACTGGACACTGGAAGATTGGAAAAAAGAGATCGACTGGATTTTGAAGAAACGCTTGAACCTCTTTATGCTCCGCATCGGTCAGGACGACCTGTTTCAGAAAACGTTTCCCGGCATCGTACCATACCCCAAAGGAGATGAGCCGGTCAGTGAAGAGTTCGCCCGTTCTTACGATAACCGTACCCCTTTCTGGTCCTTGCAGGAACGGGGAAAGTTGCGCAAAGCCCTGTTGGATTATGCGTTTGAAAGAGATTTGCTCCACCCCGAAGATACCGGAACCATGACACATTGGTACAGCAGAACTCCGATGGAATTCGTTAATGCCGTCAAGCCGGAATTTGTCCCGCAAGCCGCCAGTCCGCACCGTGGGCCTACCGGACTGGTTTGGGATATCCGTGAGGATAGCAATCTGGAGAATTACTTCAAGTTGACCCAAACCCATATCGACGAATATGGCAGTGACAAGATATTCCATACCATTGGTTTGGCAGAAAGAGACATTTCCCATGATCGTGCAGAAAATCATCGTTGGAAACTGTATGCCTACCGGCGTATTCTGGAAAGATTACGCAAGAGTTATCCCGATGCTCCGCTGCTGATCGCCTCATGGGATCTGCTCAATAACTCATGGACTTCCGAACAGGTCGGGGAACTGCTTGATATGCTTGATCCCAACAACACTCTGCTCTTTGATTATACATCTGATAGCGATATTGAAGACCGCAATTTTACGCATTGGCACTGTGTCGGGAAATTTCCGTGGATATTCGGTATCTTTCTGGCATTTGAGTCCGGCAATGATCTCCGGGGCAATTATCCGGTTATCCGCAAACGTCTTGCCATTGCCAAAGATGATCCATTCTGCAAAGGCATGGTCATCTGGCCGGAAAACTCCCACAGCGATACATTGATGTATGAATTTTTTGCCGCCAATGCGTGGAACGCAGACTATCTTGAGATCCGTGATTTCATCCCGGTATTCTGCCGGAAACGTTACGGCAAAAATGCCGCTTGGATGCAGGATTTATGGTTCAAAGCCCTGCCCATTCTTGAGTGCGGCTACTGGAATTTCCACCAGTTTTACGGAGAAGTTTTCGGCAAATTGCGGATGATCTCATTCCCGATGATCGAAGAAAAAGTTCAGGGTTTTCTGAAAGAAGCGGAACGGGTGAAACCGGCATTGGATATCGCGGCGGAACTGCTTGCTGAACTTGCAGACCGTCCGCTGGATGATGCCATGATCCGCCGGGATATGATCGACATTGCACGCACTGCGGGCGGGCGTGTTTTCCAGTATTTGTATAATATTCTTCCGGCGGCATATCCGGACCGGGAGAAATGCCGTGAAATTCTTGATGCCATGCGTGAAGTGCTGCATCTGCTGGCTGATCTTGTGAAATCCAGTACCGAATTTTCGCTCTGCTATACGCTGGACGGTTTGAAAGAGTATCTTCCGGTCAATCCGGCCTTTGAAAGTGCCTTGAAAGCCAATGCAGAAAATCATTACTGCCGTTCTTATGTCGCAGAATTGTTTGACGGTTGCTATTTCAAGGAGTTTGAACTCTACGCCAAACATGCTCTCGGTGCAGAGATGGCGGCGGCGGAATGGGAGGCGGTCGTTGATGAATTCTACAATACGCCGCTGGAAAATTACCGTCCGGATTGCAAGCGTTATCTGACTGAATTTCCCGGCACCTGCCGCAAACTTTCTGCGTGTATCCGGAAAATCCGGTAAAAATACCATTCGCCCGGAGTATTTTCTCCGGGTTTCTTTTTACATTATTGTTTCTGCGGCGGAGGTGCTTGGGTTGTTAAAAGAACGATGGCAGAAAGACTTCCCAGTACAATGAACATTCCGGCAAGGCCGAAAGGAGAAAGTTTTTCGTCCAACAGAAAATAGGCTCCCGTCAGGGTGAAAAGCGGGGGCAGGTTCTGCATCAGATTGAGTTTCCATAAAGGAAGATGGAGCATTGTTGTATTCCAGAAAACAAATGCCGCCGCCGAGCAGCAGCACCCTCCGCCCCTGTTCTTCAAATGTGCGGATGAAAAAATCATCGCTCCCGGAACGGTAGGGCGGCAGTACCCACGAACCATCCAGCACCTTTTCCGCAACAAAACAGTTGTCGCTGTCGCTGCCGAAAGCCCGGACTTCGCTTTTGGTAATTCCTTCCGAATTCAGTGTCAGCCGGGGGGCTGATCCTGTGTAAAAAATTTTATTTTTTCATGGCGGCATTGAAAAATTGGTATTTTGTGGTATATTAAAGAAGTTTATCAACTTGATTTAAGGAGTTTGAAAAATGTTGATGTTTCTTTTGGGAATGGCCATTCTCATCGTCGGGTACTTTACCTATGGTAAGTTTGTAGAGAAAATTCTTGCTCCGCGGGATTGCGAGACCCCGGCTGTCAAAAATTATGACGGCGTGGACTTCGTTGTGCTGCCGCAGTGGAAGAATATGCTTATCCAACTGCTGAATATCGCCGGGGTAGGGCCGGTGATCGGGGTGATCCTCGGTATCAAATTCGGAGTGATCGCATTTCTCATCATTCCCATCGGCAACATCATCGGCGGTGCCGTCCATGACTTTGTTGCAGGCATGATGTCCCTGCGTCATAACGGGGCAAATCTGCCCGCTTTGATCCGGATGACCACCGGAAAGACCTTTTATTACATCTTTTCGATTTTCATGTGTCTCCTGCTGCTGCTGGTGGTTGCTGTATTCATCAATATTCCCGCCAATCTGATCGACGGATTTTTCAAGGATAATCCGATTTTCTGGCTGGCAGTCGGACTTATTTTCCTTTACTACATCATTGCCACTCTTTTCCCGGTGGATAAGATCATCGGTGCAGTTTATCCGATTTTCGGCGCACTGCTGATCCTCGGTTCTCTGGCGATTTTCGTAATGCTGATGATCCAGGGATTTGCAGACCCCCAACTGCTGGGTGAATCCACGCTGTTTGCCGCCCGCAAGTGGACGGCTGCCAACGATCACCCCATTCTGCCGCTGCTTTTTGTGACCATTGCCTGCGGTATCCTCTCCGGATTTCACGCAACGCAGTCTCCCATTATCGCCCGCACCATGAAACATGAACGCGAAGCCCGTGCCAGTTTCTACGGAATGATGGTTCTGGAAGGTATCATCGGCATGATCTGGGCGGCAAGTGCGCTCTTTATCTACAACAAATTTCCGCAGATGTTCAGCATGGCACCGACCAGGGTGCTTTCTGAAATCACCGGTTACTTCCTCGGCAGCTGGATCGGCGGTCTGACCATTGTCAGTGTGATCATTCTTGCCATTACCTCCGGCGATACGGCAATGCGTTCTCTGCGATTGAGTCTTGCCGAAATCTTCAAGATCGATCAGAAGCCCTTTGCAAAGCGTCTTGCTCTCTGCGTGCCGATCATCGTGATCGTTGGCGGATTGCTCTGGTGGTCAAACAAGAGTCCGGCGAGTTTCAATCAACTCTGGAACTATTTCGCCTGGGGCAATCAGGTGCTTGCAAGCTGCACGCTGACGGCGGCAACGGTTTGGCTGATCTCCCAGAAGAAACCCGGCTGGATCACGGCTCTGCCCGGAACATTTATGACGTTCATCGTTTGCAGTTACATCTTCTGGATCAGTCCGAAACACGGCGGTCCGCTCGGATTTGGTCTGGAACTGGAACACGCTCAACTTGCCGCCGCTTTCATCGCCGGAATGGTCTGCCTCTGGGCTTACGAACACGGCAAAGCCAATATCGGAAAATTCGACAATTAAACTGCTCGTTCCCAAAAACGGAAAAGGGAGTTGCCAAAAAGAGGCAACTCCCTTTTTTGGCAAGAAAGTCTGGACTTTTGTCAGTCACATCACTTTGAAATTGCCCCATTATGTAAACTCTTATCTGCTCAAAACGGAAAATGCACTTGAAAAAACTCCATTTTGTGCTATATTATCAAATGCCTTGTGAATGGCAGATCAAAAGCAGTGTTGGGCGTTTGTAAAAAACGTTTGGTTCTTCTCCCTGACGGCATGCGATGATCTCTGGTTGCGGTTTACAAGGGTGGTGACGATGTGTGTTGTTATTGCCGCTGCCCGTCAATGGAACTGCAAATACAGAGTTTGGCTTAGTTCGAATGTTTGTCCCCTGGTCTTCCCATTCCCGAAATGGCTCATACAACATCAACCAAGGGAGAAAAAATGAGAAAATTATTTGGTACTGACGGTATCCGGGGAAAGGCTAATACTTATCCCATTACACCGGAAACGGCTCTTCTTGTCGGCAAAGCCACTGCCGCACATCTGGGCGGAAATCAATATGACAAACACCGTCGGGTCATCGTTGGAAAAGACACCCGCCTTTCCGGATATATGCTGGAATCCGCTATCACCAGCGGCATTTTAAGTGTCGGTGTCGATGTGCTTGCCGTCGGACCTATGCCGACTCCCGCTGTCGCCCATCTGACCAAATCCATGGGGGCGGTCTGCGGAATTATGGTCACAGCCAGTCACAATCCGGCTTCCGATAACGGGATCAAAATTTTCGGTGCAGACGGTTTCAAACTGCCCGATGCCGTGGAAAGCGGTATCGAACGGCGCATCGAATTGCAGGACTTCGGAAAACCGCTTGCCAGTGAACGCATCGGCAAAGCCTTCCGCATCGATGATGCCCGCGGGCGTTATATTGAATTTACCAAGAGTTCCATCAAAAACCATTCGCTTGCCGGAATGAAGATCGTTGTCGATTGTGCCAACGGAGCCTGTTACTCCATTGCTCCGTTGGTTCTGCGCGAACTGGGTGCAGATGTCGTTGAGATCGGCGTACAGCCCAACGGCTCCAATATCAACCTCAAATGTGGCGCACTCTATCCCGCCGCCATGTGCCGCATGGTCAAAGAGTGCGGAGCCGATGCCGGGATCGCCCTCGACGGAGACGCCGACCGGGTGATCTTCTGCGATGAAAATGGGCAGATCGTCAATGGCGACCAGATTATCGGTATGCTGGCACTGGATTACAAGCAGCGGGGCAAACTCTCCGGAGATACGGTCGTTGTGACCGGTATGAGCAATCTCGGTCTGCATAAAGCCATGAAAGAAGCGGGTATCCATGTGGAAGTTACCGATGTCGGCGACCGTTATGTGATCGAACGCATGAAAGAGGGGAATTTCAATGTCGGCGGGGAGCAGTCCGGACATATTATTTTCATGGATTACGCCACTACCGGTGACGGACTTATCAGTGCGCTCCATGTTCTCAAATATATGAAAACGACCGGTAAGAAACTCAGCGAACTTGCCGCTTTCATGCAAGTATTTCCGCAGGAGATCGTCTCGCTCCCGGTCGTGGAGAAGCGTCCGCTGGAAGAGTTGACTCTGCTGCCGGAGATCATCCGTCAATGCCGCGAAAATCTCGGCAGTTCCGGCCGTACCATCGTCCGTTACAGCGGCACTGAAAATAAAATACGCCTGCTGGTCGAGGCGGAAAAAAGCAAGGATGTGGAGTTGTGTCTGAAACTGCTCTCACATGCCGTGGAAGAGGAAATCGGGATCAGCAAGGAGGAATAGCATCATGCTTGAAATCCTTTCTGTTACGTCGGAAACGCTGCTGCCGCTTGCCGGAAATATTGCGGAATTCAAAGTCGGCGGCAGACGCATCGCAGAAATTATCCGCAGCCGTTTCCCGGCGGCGTTTGATGCCGCCGTTACGCTCCGCGGTGATTTTGTTCCATCCGCAGAACTTGCGGAACTGCTTGCAGGAGAGGTGGCGTTGAAAGTTATTTCGCCCTGCGACAACTCCATTCTTGCCGACAATGGCGGCAAATCTCCCCGGGAACTTTTTCCCGATGAAAATTCCATACAGATCTGTTATCCGTGGGATCTGCTGCGTTTGAATGAACTTCTGCTTGCAGAAATTGAACCGGACTGCCGCGGCGTGATCCGGGAAGGTGTTACCGTAGACGGAGTTCTGCAAGCGGGCGAGGGGAGCGTTATTCTGCCCGGAGTTTATATTGAAGGCAATGTGGTGATCGGCAAAAATTGCAAAATCGGTCCGAATTGTTATATCCGTGGAAACACCTCCATCGGCGACCGTTGTCATATCGGTCAGGCGGTGGAAATCAAAAATTCCATTCTCGGCGACCATGTGAGCATCGGGCATCTTTCGTATGCCGGAGACAGTATCATCGCCTCGGATGTGAATTTCGGAGCCGGTACGATCATATCCAATCTCCGCCATGACGGTCAGAACCACCGTTGTATGAATAAAGGCAGACTGATCAGCACGGGGCGGCGGAAATTCGGAGCCGTGATCGGTGCGGGAGTGCATACCGGTATCCACACGTCGATTTATCCCGGCAGAACGCTCTCCGGCGGCAGTTCCACGCAGCCGGGGGAGGTCGTAAAACACTCCAGATAAAATTCTGCCGGATACTGCCTCGCCCTCGTCTTGGTTCAATGATTGGTGTTACTCCAGCATTGCCCAGTAGCGGTTGGCTTTGTTTTTCCACAGTTTGATGGGGAGGTTGAAGGCGCGGGTGAGGTTCTCTTCGGTGAGGATCTCTTCACGCTGTCCGGCAGATTCGATTTTGCCGTTGGCAAGCACCATTCCACGGCTGAATACCGGCAGGATATCTTCTATGCGCTGGGTGATGAAAATAATCGTGGTGTCCGGCAGGGAGTCGGCGATTTTTTCGATTTCTCCCAGCAGAAATTCACGCCCCGCCATATCCAGATAAACACTGGGTTCATCAAGAATGACCAGTTTGGGTTTCGTCAGCAGCGCACGGGCAATCATGATTTTGACCTGTTCGCCGCTGGACATGGTGTAGATCTGCTGATCCACCAGATGACCGCAGCGGAAACGCGCCATCAACGCCTTGGCTGTGTCGATCTCTTCGGGCGTTACATCACGGGTGAGGGCAAGCGTGCCGTCGATGCCCGAAAGCACCATATCCAACCCCGTGCTTTCGGGATTGGTCAGCAAATTCATACAGGGACTGACCCAGGCGATCTCTTTGCGCAGTTCCACCAGATTGGTCTGACCGAAACGGTTGCCGAGAACTTCGACCTTTGCTCCGAATTTCGGCCACGCATAGCCCATAAGCATCTTTACAAGCGTGGTTTTGCCCGCTCCGTTTGCTCCGAGAATAAATTGTCTGGCTCCTTTTTCCACCTGCCAGTTCATATCGTGGATGATTTCACGCCCGCCGAGAAAGACACTGGCGTTTTCGATTTTTATGGCAAACTCTTTTTCCATGACCTTACCTATTTTTTATTTTTATAATCGACCCAGCGGTCCCGGAGCAGTTTACCGGCGGCAAACTCTTTTTCAAATCCGTCGAAATCCCCGGACTGGATGAACTGTTTGAACTTTTCATAACGGCAGTCGAAATCCGCCATGGCTTTCAGCACATATTCGCGGTTTTCTGCGATGATCTCACGCCACATCACCGGATTGCTCGAGGCAATGCGGGAGGTGTCGCGGAACCCCGTTGCACACCCCGCAAAACGCCGCTGGATCGTCTCTGCGTCCGCTCCGTCAAGAATACTCAATGTCAACGCCGATGCCAGAATGTGCAGTACATGACTGGTGTGCGCCACCAGATCATCATGTTCGCCGCAGGCAATGGTAACGACATGGGTGTTGAGGGACTCCCACAGGGATTTCAGCGCATCAAGTTTTTCCGGCGGAGTTTCAGGGAAGGGGCAGAGAAAAACGTCGGCGTTGTCGTAGAGTGTCGGAAATGCCGACTCCGGACCGCTTTTTTCGGTTCCCGCCATGGGGTGACCGCCGATGAAATGGACACCACGGGGGAGCAGATGAGTCCTGCCCGCTGCCATGACACCCGATTTCACACTGCCCAGATCGGTCACGATCGAACCGGGGCGGAAATCTGCGGCGAATTCCTCAATGGTGCGGATGATCGCCGGAACCGGCATGGCAAATATCACAATATCTGCTCCGGCAAGGATTTCCGGCAGAGTTTCAGCGGTTTCATCAATAACATCACAATCCATTGCCCAGCGGCGGATGTTTTCACGGCGGGTCCAACCGAGGCGGCGGACGCCTTTTCCCCGCAGAGCCATTCCGAGGGATGCTCCGAGCAGTCCCAGCCCGATGATCGCAACTTGCATTTTCTCTGTTCCCCGTTTATTTTACGCAGTTTACCCAGTGAAAGTAAATCGCCGTACACCACAGCGTCGCCAGAATGATCCAGAGCAATCCCCCCAACAGCACCGGCCGCAGCCCCAGTTCTTTGAGTTTGGCGCGGCTCAGGTTTGCCCCGATGAGAAAGAGAGTCACGATCATCAGATATTTGGAGACGTTTTTGATGAAACTTCCGGCGGCATCAACGGCGTTTCCGGTTGACGGGAGCAGTTGCGGCAGCCATGTAACCAGTGCCGCCGCCGCAATGAACCACGGAATGAACCACGGCACTTTGAGTTTGAAGGTGCGTTTTTCCCCTTCTTCTTTTTCCGCAGCGAACCACGAGAGAAAGAGCGTGACCGGCACGATCCAGAGGGCGCGCGCCAGTTTTACGGTCGTACCGATTTCAAGGGCTTCGCTGCCGTAAGCCATGCTTGCGCCCACGACTGAACTGGTGTCGTGGATGCCGAGTGCCGCCCAGTAACCGAATTCCACCTGTCCGAGATCCAGAGCCTTCCCGATGACAGGAAAGAGCCAGAGGGCGACTGCATTCAGCGAAAAGACCGTTGCAGAAGCAATGGCAATGTCGTGCGGTTTTGCCTTGAGTACGGGAGCCGCCGCCGCAATGGCACTGCCGCCGCAGATGGAAGTCCCGACACTGACCAGATAAGCGGCGTTGCGGGAGACCTTGAGGCGTTTTCCGAAAAACGTTCCAAGCCCGATCCCCAGAACGATACCGATGAGCGTATAAAAGAAACCGTTTGCCCCCGCCCGGAGAACGTCGAGCAAATTCATGCCGAACCCCATGCCGACAATGGTTGCCCCCAGCAGTTGCGACGTGATTTTAGAGGTGTATTCGCTGAAGGGGTTGCCCCACGTCACCGAAAAAACGATCCCCAGAAGAACCGCCAGCCCCGGAGCCCAGTCTTTCGCACCCGGACAGAGCCAGGGAACAATAAAAAATGCCGCCGCAAGAGAGGCAAATACAATTTTTCTGAACATAAAAAACCTTTCTTTTTCTGTTTACATTCTATTTAATATACCACCAAAACAGCAAATGTTCAAATAAAACCAGAACAAAAATCAGCAATCAGAACCCGTAATTGCCCGCATATACAAAATTTTACCGGAAACAGTATGGAGTTTTGAGACCGTTCGTTTATATTGCTTTCAAGGGGGATAATTTCAAAATGGAGGTAATTATGAGAAGTATAACCAAATTGAATTTGCAATACGCCCACCGTTTCTACAACTTCAAGGGGGAGGCGCAGTATCTGCACGGTCACACCGGTATTCTGACGATCGAAGTGGAAGATACCGTCAATCCCGGCGTGAACATGGTCTTTCCCTGCAATGAAATCAAAAAAACGGCATGGAACATTCTGCAGAATTTCGATCACGCTCTTGTACTGCGGCACGATGACCCGCTGCTTCCGGCGATTTGTGATGTTTACGAAAAACAGGGCATCCGCAACGGCGCCCCGAATAATCTCATGACCGGCCCGGCGTTTCATACCGAACTGGCAACGGCCTATCCCGAATGTCGTCTGGTCGTGACCAAAGAGACCATGACCGTGGAAGGCATGATCAAAATCGTCTACGATTTGCTGAAAGACAAACTCAATATCGTCAAATTGACTTTCATCAGCGGAGATAATACGGCATCACAGGAATTTCCGTCCACGTTGAGCATGAGCCGCTGCCCCTGCTGCGGAATTGCGTTCGATGAAAACGGCATTTGCCCCAAATGCGGCTGCCGCAGAAATTCAAACTGATTTACAAAATAAAACAGGCATACCAGCATCCCCCGGTATGCTGTTTTTTGACTTCCGTCAGCGGAAGCCGTCCAGATGTTTTATCATCTCCGGCGAACGGAGCGTGTCGAGGATTTTGGATTCCAGTTGACGTATCCGTTCTCTGGTCAGATTGAAACGCTTGCTTATTTCAGATAAAGCCTGTGCGTTCTGCCCGTAGAGACCGAAGCGCAGAATAATGATCTGCTGTTCCCGCTCCGGCAGATAATTGAGCATTTCGTACAGTTTTTCATACAACACCTGACGGGCAAATCCGGCATCCGGTGTTTCGGCATCTTCGGCGGAGAGCAACTCTTCCAGACTGGTCGTTTCTCCGTTGCGCTGAATGGGGGCCTGAAGTGAAATCGGCTGGCTTGCCATTTTGCGTATGGCACTGACACGGGCGGTCGGCAGTTCCAGCATGGCGGCAAGTTCGTGATTTTCCGGCTCTCTGCCGTTCATCTGGATAAAACGCTGTTCCGCCCAGTTGATCGAATTCATCGCCTGAAGCATGTGTGCCGGGATGCGGATGACCCGTGCCTGTTCTGCAATGGCGCGGGTGATGTTGTGTTTGATCCACCAACTGGCGTATGTGCTGAACTTGTTTTGCAGTTTGAAGTCAAATTTTTCCAGTGCTTTCAGCAAGCCGAGGTTGCCCTCCTGGATAAGATCGTTGAAGAGGATGCCGCGGCTGCGGTAATGCTGGGCTATGCTGATGACCAGCCGCAGATTGGCTTCGATCATCTTCTGTTGAAGTGTTTTCAGTTTTCTGCCGGTTTTAAGCAGAGGGTTGAGTTTTTCCGGCAGTTCCGGCAGAGGAAACAGGAATTTGTTTTCCAACAGACGGACTTGCTCTGAGCGGAGAGTCCGTTGCGGCGGCAGATGAAACGTTTGCTCCGGATCAAATTCAGGAGCAAGCAGACGGACATAGCCCTGAATGATTTGTATTGCTTCTGTTATCCTGTCTCCGGAAACGGCGTAGACGGAGAGTTTCTGCCGCAGTTCTTCTCTGGTTGCAGAAACATCCAGCCCCGCAGAAAAGTCCGCCTCCAGTTTGGAATACAATTTTTGAAGAGCATCACGCCATTCGGTCAATTTGGGGAGCAAAGCCCCCAGACTTGCCCGGCTGCCGTGAAAATTGGAACGCGATACCTTATCATCGGAACTGCTTTCAGGGATCAGGCTCGAAAGCAGAAACGCATCCGCCGGATTTTGATTGTTGCTGATGCACTCATCCAGCAGATGGATATGTTCTTTCTGAACAGTGCCGAATTCATAAAGTTGAAGACGGAGCGTCTGCATACAGTCATCGATTTCGCGGCATAACTGCTCCTGTTCCGGAATGGAAAGCGGCGGGTAGTGGTCGATTTTACGCAGATAACTGGAGAGGGAATCGGCATAATCGGAATAGTTGACCTCCTGCCGTGCGGCTGGCAGGGAAATCTGTCTTGTATTTTTTTTCTCTTCCGACATAGAAAACTCCGTTTCGGGAAGGCGGTAAAATGTCTCCTTGATATAATTTAACTTTACCACCGGGATTTTTCAACGGAAATCCCGAAATTTTTTGAAAAAACTTCGGGATTTTTCATGGAGAATACTTTTCAGTAACAGGTTTCCATATTCGCCTGATATTGGAATTCCTGCTGAAGTTTATGGGGCTTTTTGACGATCCAGACGGGCTTGCTGATGATGCCGCCGTTGGCTCCGCCGACAAAGACCTTGACTGCCAGAACATTCTCTTCGCCTTCGGGTTTCAGCAATTTGCCGGAGAACGCATAGTTGCGCTGTTTCAGCCACGGAGTATGGCCCTTCCAGGTCGTTTCGCCGATTTTGACGCCGTTGAGGAACGTTTCGTCCACATCGACCATTTTGCCGCAGACGAATTCCAGATCCTGATCGCGGAAACCTGCCGGCGTTTTGAAGCGGATGCGGTAGAGACCGGTTCCCAGTTCAAAGCCCTTGACCTGACGGTTCCACGGACCGCGTTTGACTGTGTGCCAGTCGGTGTCATTGAAATCCGGTTGTTTCCACGTTTCGCCTTTGACGTTTTTGGCGTTGGCAAATTTCCACTTCACATTTTCAAGATCAAGTCCGGAGAGGGAAACGTCGCCGCCCGAAAGGGAGATGTTTCTCGGCACATGCAAGTTGGAGAGCAGAGTGGAAAGTACGCGCGTACTCTTCTCTTTTGCCCAGCAGTCCGGTTTCACCGGAGCATCTGCCGGATCAAATCCGACGAAAACGAACCGTCCGGCTCCAAAAGGAACTTCCGCAAAAATGGCGGGGGAGGGGGCGTTGATCTTCTGCGGAATATCAAGGACAAAAGCGGGGAAGGAATGCCGCCAGTAGAGGTCGGCGTTGCTGATACCGGCAAGGAGACCGGTACTGTTTGCGGTACGGCCGAAACGGACGTTCTGTTTTTCCGCTTTCACAAAGAAGGGGAAGCGTTTGATATCCATATCTTCACGGACAAAAACCAGCACGGTTCCGCCATTGTAGGCGTGGCCGGGAAGATCCCATTTGGTACTCAATTCGGAGAAGTCGGCCGTGCCGTCCAGAGCCGCAACGGTCCGGGGTGTGAGCGGACGGACGGTATCGGCTTTTTCATAAACGGCATTGACCTGATCGAGAGCGGAAACGGTTTTTTCCGCACTGCCGATCACGATAAGATCGTTCAGGGTGTTATCGAAAGGTCCATCCAGATAACGGAAGATATTGTTGACCAGTTTGGTGGCGGCGGGTTCCACGCCGTATTTGTCGGTCACATCGAACTGACAGAGGATGTAACGGCCGTTTTTACCGTAGTATTCGATCATGGCGGCAGCACGGAGGTCGAAGTCACAGGCGGCGAGGACACGCCCCGATGCCACCGGGGGCTTTTGCAGTGCGCCGGTGCAGACGATCCCCTCGGTACCCCAGTGACCGTACCACTTGCCTTCCGGCAGCGGCGGATATTTGACGAGCATATCCGTTTCGCCGCGCCAGTTGCGGAAGTCTTCGGTTTTGAGGCCGTCAAAGACCGGGTGATCTTCCGCCTGCGGGAAGGCGTAACGCTGACGGACCTCTTCGAGTATGACCTGTCCGGTAATGCCTTTCTGTTCAAATGAGACGATGTTCACGCCGCGGTCAAGAAGTTCGGAAAAACGCAGTGCGGCATTGATACTGCGCCGCCCGACAACAAGCACGGCTCCGTTCGGAACTTCAGCGGGGTCGTTGATTTTGGTAAATTCAACTCCGGCACGTTTCAGCATGGCGGCGGTTCCGCCGTCGGTGTCAAAAAGATAGAGCTGTTTTTCCAGTTTCAATGCGGCATCGCGGGGAAATACATTGAGTTTGAAGGAGTCACGGGCGAAAACTTTGCCGTTTTCTCTGGCTGTGAGTTCAATGGTATAATTGGTACGGTGAACTGCGGCGGGCAGGGTGAATTCCAACGGGATCATCGTTGTTTCGCCGCTGGGGGCGGTGATGTCCTTTTCGCCGGAAGCGCGGATGCCGCCGTTGCGGTCACGCACGACCCAGGAGGCCGAAACATCTGCATCTTTTCCGGTGTGGTTCACAACTGCGATCTGTTTTTCGACCTTTTCGCCGCCGGAATAGTTGGCTGTGACAGAGGTGAAATGCGCTTTATGCCCCACGATACGGGCGGCAAGCGGAGCATAGACACTGCGGAACATGTAATGCATCATCGTCGGACGGCTCCGGACATCTTTGCTCAAAGGATCGCTGAGCCAGAACCCGTAGGGGAAGCCGTAGTAGGCATCCGGCTTCAGCCCGCTTGCCGCAGAGAAATCGTCTCTGGCGGCAGGGGTGACGCCACGGATATCGTAACGGTTCATCACCATGCCGGAAGAGTTGTACTGAACCAGTTCATCAAACAGTCCGATGACACTGACTCCGTAAATGCGCCAATAGAAAAGCCCTGCGCCGAAAAGCGTTTTCTGCTCTACGATAGCGGGGTTGCAGAAGTAGAGGAAGGGCTTGCCGCTGCCTTGAGAAATGACACGGTAAGCGTGGCTTTCGCCGGGAACTTTTGTGTGGGTCGTGGCGGTGAGGTCTGTTCCTTCCGCATAGAGGTAGGCGTCGTTGCCCAGATAACGGGCGACACTTTCCAGCGGATAACGGTGGCGGAGCGGGCGGTTTGCCACATGGCGGTAGTCGGTCACATAAGGCAGACCGAATTCACCGGTGACGAGCGGAAATTGTTTCTTCTTCGCCCAGTGTTCCGGCCAGTCATTGCGTTCCTGCGCCTGAAAATGGAAGCCGAAGTAGGGGTGTGCGCTGTATGTTTCGCCGCCGTACCAGGCATCGGTACTGCCGGAGACCGGGCGGTTGCTCAAGTCGTATTTCTTGAAAAGTTTATCCACGTTGAGCAAATGGGCGGTACGTTTGGGGTTGCGGATGAACTTTTCACCGAGCAGCTGCGGCCACGCAAAACCGCTCTGCATATTGTACCAGTTGTCGGAGACCCACATGAAAATACTGGGGTGATTGTGAAGCGTCTCTACGCCGCCTTTGATTTCAGTTTCATATTTTTTCCAGAATGCGGCATCGGCGTTGTCGCGCTCTTTGTGGCCGCGTTCAAAGGGGAACGCCCAGATCATGATCCCCATCCGGTCGGCGATCTCAAAGACCTGACGGTTGAGTACGCCGCGCCCGAAACAGTAGCGGATGCCGTTGAAGCCGTTCATTTTCAGAACGGTGAAATATTTGACGATGCTTTCGTTGGAGTTGTTGCTGAAACTCTGCCAGCCTCCGTTCAGAGCGGAAGTTTCAAAACGGAAAAAACGCTTTATGCCGTTGATGTAGATATGTCCGTTTTTCGCCACGACATCACGGAAACCGAAAGGATACTTGCGGGAGTCGAGCAATTTGCCGTTTGAGTCGCAGAGTTCCAGTTTCAGGTCGCACATCTGCGGATCATCGGGCTGCCAGAGAATGGGGTTTGTCCATTTGCTTTGGAAGAGGGCGGAGTTATGACCTTTTTTCAACTGGAGTTTCATGCTGCCCGCACGGAAAACGGTTTTGCCGTTCTGTTCCACCGAAACTTTGAGTTCGGCATTCCGGGTATTGCTGTTGTTGTCGATGAAATATTTGACTTTCAGTTCTTTCGTATCGTATGAGGTCGCAATGAGGGCTTTCCCGAGTGAGGTGCGGGGACGGATGAGCAGTTCCACATCATCGAGGATGCCCAGCGCATACTGACGGGAGACCATGGCTCCGGAGAGGTCGGCTGCCTGTGACTTCGCACTGCTTTTGACACAGAACACGGCAACGCTGTTTTTGCCCGGTTTGACAGAGCGGGTCACATCCAGTTCGATCGCTGACAGCGGGTCTTCCGCCCGGAACACCTCTTTGCCGTTTATGCAAATCATAACGGCGTCTGCCATGATGCGGTTGAAGCGCAGAAGGATGGTTTTATTTTTCGCTTCACTGCCCAGATCGAATGTGCGTTCATACCAGGCGTTGTCGTATTTGGTAAGGGGTTTGCCGTCGTACGTGTTGATTACTCCGCCGGTTTTGGGGCGGAAGAAAAATTCTGTAAATGAATTCTGCCGCCACAGCCCCGGAACTTTCATAAATCCGGGATAGACTGTCGGCGGCAGGGTGACTTTGCCGCTGTCGAGCGGCAGAAAGTGCCAGAGACCGTTCAAACTGTAAATGATCTCTTTGCCGTTTTCTTTACGGGGACCATTGGTGAACGGCGGATCAAAAACTACTTTTTTTTTTCCAATTTCACGATCGGAGCGGCGGCGGGTTTTTCTGCCGGAGCGGCAGTTTCGATGGTGACATCACCGTTCGCGTAGGAGAAACTTTCAAGGTAGAATTTGCTTCCCCAATTTGTCCCGAAACCGCAAATGCCTTTGAGAAGCGGTTTGTCGCTGTCGGTCCACGTGCCGACCAGTTTGCCGTTGACTTTGAGTGCAAAAGTATTGCCTTTGCAGAGGGCTTGAAGTTCGTACTTTTTGTCAGCGGCGAGGCTGAAATAAACCGCTTTGCCGATCGGAATGGTTTTATTGTTGAAGCGTTTGAAGAAATTCACCCGTTTCTGGGAGGGCTGGAACTGGAAGAAATAGTGATTGTCGGAAGCATAGTGCGAACGGACACGGAGAAGCACATTGCCGTTATTGACCAGTTGCAGCTTGAGAGTGGCAGTGCCGTCGGTCATAACTTCGTCACTCTTGGGGTACCATGCCGGATTTTCTCTGTTCACGGCGAGCATGACCCGGCCGTCCACATTCTGGAATGACGTTTCCTGATCCATTTTGGCTTTGGGCATCCAGCGGCCGTAACGGAAACTATCCATTACATTTTTTTCTCCGCTGAACGTGTATTCAAAGGCATTCGCTCCGATTGCGAACAAACTGAATACAACTGCTGTAAGAACGTTTGAAAGTTTCATTTGCTTCCCTTTCTTGTTTGTTTCGTTTTGGTTTGGTTTTACGTTTCTGTTATAATGTATCATAAAAGAGTGATTTTGACAATGTGAAAAAAATGTATTTTGTTATCATTTTGTGTAAGGTGGTGTTCTTGCGTTATTTTATTATTTTAGTTCAGAATTGAACGCAAATTGAAATTAAAAGAAACAAAAATAACCTTGTCTTTAGCAAAAAATACCGTGCAGCCGCCCTGCTTGCTGTCATGTGAGATATTGAATTCTTTCTGTAATGGCGTTAGATACTCTGTTTTATGCGGAGACCGGAAATGTCCGTATCCCGGTCATTTTCTGCCGTGAAAGCCTGCCACTCTTTACAAACTTCAAGTGCAGTATTGGCAAACGTCACATCGCAGGTGTGACGCAGCAGTATCCCGCCGGGAAATGTCTGATTTTTGAACATGCGCAAATATTCCGGAGCCTTTTCTTCGGAAACTTCAAAACCGTCTACCTTGAAAAAACAGTCCCGGAAAGTTATTCCGCAAAGCGGATGCTCTGCCGTTCCCGCCAGATAACTGCCGCAGGCAGAATGGATACGTACCCCGGAGAAAAGAAAGTTACGGATGCCCGCATCACCTTGCAGATTTCTGTCGGAATTCAGCGTAATACCCCATTTGACATTTTCCGCAATGAAATTGGCGAGGTGGATATTTTCAATCAGGGGACCTTTGTAAATTTTTCCTTTGCTGCTGAAAAAGGACTCTCCGCCGCAGCAGATGACATCCAGAGCGGCTTCAGCCTGCTTGACGATGATGTTATTAAAAAGAATATTGCGCAGCGGTGCATCTCCCATAAATCCGATACGGATGGCACTGCATGCTGTGCTGAAAATACAGTTGGAGACCGTAATGTTTGAGGTCGTATAATCCTCGTTGCCCAGCAGAGCGGGAGTGCGTTCCCACATATCCGTATAGAAACAGATGGCGTCATCTTCCACATCGATCTGACAATCGCTAATGGTAACATTCTGCGACGATTTCAAGTGAATGCCGTCCCCGTTGATGAAGTGGATATCTGTATGGATTTTCAAGCCGGTAAGTACGGCGTTGCGGCAGTGGAGCAAGGTCAGGGCAAAAAGCGGATGTTCTTCAATGGTAATTCCCTGAACGGTAATATCTTCGCATTCCAGAAAACAGACAGTCGGTCCCGGCCGCCACTCTTTGAGGATATATTCTTTGTGACCGGGTTTCTGCTTGATGCACTTGCGGAACCGGTCAGAATGATAGAATTTCCGTCCCTGTGCATGAATCATTCCGCCGCCGGTGATCGCCACGTTGCGCGCCCCGAGAGCATAAATGAAATATTCATCGATGTTGAAGGGATAGTCCGTTGTTCCCGGCTGAATATTGGGGTGATCCGGGAAAAGTCTGCGGTAGTCCGCCCGGTTTGCCGAGGCGTACAGAACTGCACCGTGTTCCAGATGAAGCCGCACATTGGATTTCAGTTCCAGCGTTCCGGCTGTAAACTTTCCCGGCGGAATGATGACCGTACCGCCCCCCGCGGTACAGCAGGCATCGATCGCCGCCTGAATGGAACCGGTACAACATTCCGCAGAATTGCTTTCTGCGCCGAAGTCAAGAATATTCCAAGCCATAAAAAAACTCCAGTTGATTACAGAGAATATAGTGTAACCTACAACATTTATTTTAAATTGCAAGCAAAATAATGCCGTTTTTTTGTTTTTAAGAGGAAAAAATAACAGAAAAAGCAGTTGCACTCAGGCAAGTTCCCTATTTCTGCTTTTTCTGTTTCCAGTTTTAATATAATACTGCTAAAATAAAAAGTCAATTAGTTTTGTCTAATTTTTTTGATAAAACTGTATTTTGTCCTGCTTTGAACTTGTATTTCTGCTTTCGGGGCAGTATATTTCCCTGCAAACCATCAAAAAAGGAGTACAGCAAATGCTTTGGAATTCAGAAAACGGCATTGTTTCCGGCGAGACCGGAATGTTTTTGGGGAAAAATGCGGTAAGATTGCTTTTCCCTGCTGAAAAAATACTTAAAGTATATAATTCCACCCTGGGAACGGTTTATGAAGAGGGCAGGGACTTTACCCATGAGCCGGGCAGTGATCTGTTGTATAAGACCGATGATACTGCCATGCCGGTACTGCCGCCGGAGGCCCTGTATCCGGAACCGGAGACCGCCATTCTCTTTCCCGACATGGATGCCAATGCGATCAGCGGCGGCCCGGATGGAAAATATCTGATTTTCAGCCGTAAAAACTTTTTTGCCTGTCATCAGATCGAAATCGATTATAAGGTCATTGAAAATACCGTTTTCCCCGATAACCCGCCTTTGAAAAAAGGCCAACTGCCCCGTTTTACACAGTTGCTTGAAGCGGGAAAAAATGTGCGTATCACGCTGATCGGTGACAGCATCAGTGCCGGAGTGAATTCGACAAAAGCCATGGACTGCCCCCCCTATGCGCCGCCCTACATTGAAACCTTTGCCGCCGACCTGGAAAAGCGTTTCGGCGTAAAGGTGGAGTTGTCCAACTTTGCGATCGGCGGAACCGGCTGCCGTCAGGCTTTTGAAATCGAGGAAAAATGGCTCAATTCGCCCGCCGATTTGCTGATTATCGCTTACGGTATGAATGATTTTTCCCACATGAGCGCAGAGGAGTACAGAGCCACTCTTCAGAAAATCATGGCAGCGATGCACGCCGCACAGCCGGAGACGGAATTTGTGCTGGTGACATCCATGACCGGAAATCCCGCATGGTGCAATACTCCGATCGGCCCGGACGTAGAGTTTGCGGAGGCATTGAGAACGCTTTCTGCTGAAAATACCGCAATCGCCGATGTCCGTCCTTTCTGGGTGAAGATGTTGGAACGCAAAGATTTCTACGATCTTACCGGCAACGGAGTCAATCATCCGAACGACTTCGGCTATCGTGCATACGCCAAAGTTCTCGCCGATCTTTTCCGGTAAGGTTTTTTTACGGATGAGTACGGACAGGTACGGATATTTATGTACCTATCCGTAAAACTTACAGTTTGCGGCAGCATCTGCGGGCGGCTTGCAATACCTCTTTTTCGCCGGGGATGATCCGGTGTTTCATCACAAATCTGCCGTTGCAGAGAAGGCTTTCCACAACACTTGAGTCGGCGGCGTAAAGCAGATTTGCCGTCAGGTCAAAGTCCGCTATCATTGCCGGGTGATCCAATTCGATCAACTGGGCATCGGCGAGTTTTCCTTCGGCGATGACGCCGGCATCGATGCCGAAAGCCTCCGCGCCGTTGCGGGTCGCCGCATCAAATACGGTCTGCGCTTTCGCCGCTTCCGGGGAGTTGGCGGACTCTTTTGCGGCGAGGGCGGCAAGTTTCATCTCTCCAAACATAGAGAGCGAATTGTTGGAAGAGGCTCCGTCTGTACCGAGCGTTATGCGGCAATTTGCTTTTTGGGCGGCATCAAAATTGAAACGCCCGGAGGCAAGTTTGTGGTTGGAACAGGGCATGTGGGCGATGACGGAACGGCGGCGGGCGATCAGTTCCATATCACTTGAGGAAAGTTTCACGCAGTGCGCCAGGAGTGTCCTGTCATTGAGCATTCCCAGAGAGTCCAGATAGGCGATCGGCGTCATGCCGTTGTGTTGTGCCATACAGTCATCGACCTCCTTTTGCGTTTCGGAGGCGTGTATGTGAATGGGCAGACCGTACTCTTCCGCCTGCGCCTGGACTTCCCGCAGTTCTTCCGTCTCCACTGTGTAAATGGCGTGGGGGGCAAAGGTGAGTTGAAGTGTTTCAGGCAGTTCGTTCCGCTGTTCCAGAAAAGCGGCGTTGTTCCGTTTGTTCTGCTGCCGGATCTCATTGGATGCCAGCGACAGCGTCAGAAGTCCGATCGCCGCACGTATGCCGCTTTCTTTCACCGCTTTGATCGTTGCCGCCTGATGCCAGTACATATCGTTGAAGAAAACCGTTCCGGAGCGGATCATTTCACAGATGGCGAGGCGGCTGCCCCAGTAAATATCCTCTCCGGTCAACTTGGCTTCGGCGGGCCAGATGCACTTGCTCAGCCAGGTGAACAGTTCCATATCCTCCCCGTATCCCCGCAGCAGGGTCATGGCGGCGTGGGTGTGGGTATTGTAGAAGGGCGGCACGATGGCGATATGCCCGCCGCCGTCATAAATTTCATCCGCCTGAAAATCAATTTGCGTGGCGATTTTTTCAAAGCGGTTCCCGCGGATGAGAACATCGGTCGGATTTTGGTTCAATATTACATTTTTCAGCAGGATCGTACTCATTGCATCATCTCCATTTTTGTCAGTTCTTCAGCAATCATTCCATAACGCCGTACATCTTCCAGAATGGGGTTTTCATCGGCATCGTCGGGATAAACAATTCCTGCCGGAAGTGTGCTGCAAAGCAGTTTCAATGCACCGTAGTTGCTCAATGCCATGGTCGGATCGATGAATTTGATATGGGTCGGCTCTTCCAATATGAAATTCAGCGGGATCTTGTTGTGCAATACCCGTTCTGCCGGAATCTCCGTGCCGAACTCATCCTCCACGCCCATATTGGCAATGAGAATGGAGGAATTGCACACTTTTTCCGCATCAAAACAGCCCCGCAGCGCATGACGGATGCCCGTTGCCGACACCATGCACCACGCATCGGACAACTCTTTTTCCAATTCTTCCCGGTTGCGGAAGTCTATGAGCCTTGCGCCCTTTGGAGGCGTTACCTTTTCCGGCAGATCCGCCACGACTGTTTCCGCTCCGTGCCACAGTGCGTACATCGCAACTCCCCTGCCGACTTTGCCGCAGCCGAAGACCACGATTTTCTTTCCCCGCAGTTCGCCGTAACCGAGGCGGCACATCGCACGGTGAAAACCGTCTCCTGTACCCAGAGCCGTTTCGATGTGTTTGATTTTTCCGCCGTCGGCAAGGAAAACCGGCTGGTCGGCATCGGCATAGTAGTAGATGCCGGAACGGGTAAGTTCCACTCTGCCGAGGCGGGCGGGGGTGTTGCGCAATGCGCCCGCACAATCCATAACGACATCGTATTCCTGTTTCAGCATCTCTGCATCGGCAAGGGGAATGTGAAAACGTTCCAACTCTTTCTCAATGCCGGGGGCATGGGGGATATTTTCGCCGAATGCGACGGTCAAATCGGCTCCGCCCGCAAGCAGAGGCAGATATTTCGCCAGTGTGTTGCGGAATACCGGAGTGCCGTCAAGGATTTTGAGACCGCAGAAAGGTTTGCTTTCGCTGTAACGCTTCATTTGCTGATACAGAGCGGGGAACTCCTGCGGTTTGTAAAAGGTCAACAAACTGTTCAGTAAATCATCCATGAAAAACTCCTTTCCCGGTACTCACTGGAACATAACGCACGCCCGACTCTTCCATTTCCGGCCCGGTCACTTCAAAACCAAGATGCCGGTAGGCCTCCACTGCGCCGGGGGCGGCGTAAGCGGTAAAATTCCGGATCGACGGATCGATTTTTTTTGCCAGTTTCCAAAGCCGTTCCAGCATTTTTCTGCCGATGCCGCAATTTTGGAATTCCGGAGCGGTGAAAAACATTGAAAGATGATTGCCGTCTCTCAATTCGGCAACGCCAATGATACACCCTTCCTCTTCGGCAACGAGGAGCAATGCCCCTTGTGAAGCGCGTTCGCAGATCTGCTGCGGGAAGACGTAGGTGTGAAAAAGCAGCGCACCGGTTTCTGTGTAAAACGGACGTATGGAATTCTCAAAACAGCACTCGGTCAACTGTGTGACGGCGGGAGCATCGGCGGGGCGGAACGGACGTATGCGCATCAGAACCAACTGGAAGTGTTAGGGTTGTAGAAAGTGTAATTTTTCTTCGCAAACTTGACGATCCCTTTGGCGGTATAGGGATTGATACCGACCCGCAGAGTGACCCAGCGTTCCTGATCGTTCGGGAGGGGTTCTGCTATGAACCCGGTATAAAAGATGCCGTCAACGATAAATGCCACCTGCTGTTCGATATGTGTTCCGGCGAGGATCTGCCATTGCAATTTGCCCAGACGGTCCAGTTTGAACTGAAGGTCGCAGACGTTCGGGTCGCCGGGGCGGGGAAGAACTTTGGCCTCCTTGATGTTTTTGCTGCTGAAATTCTGATTGGTGTTGATCCAGACGCTTTTGCCGTTGAGTCCCTGAACTTCCTGTTCCAGATCTCCGGCGCGCGGATACTTGACGATCGTGCAGATCGTTACGACATAGCGGGGCTTGTAATTGTCACTGTTCGGATTTTCGCTGTAAGAGTCCTCTTCCAGTTCCTCCATGAATTCTTTGAATTCCGCACAGCCGCAAAATGCGCCCGCAGTGAAAATTCCCAATGCGATCATCATAAAAAAGCGTAAAATCATTTGAAAACCTCTTTTTATCTGTTGCTAAAAATTGAAACATCATGTATATTATCACATGTTTTGTGATTTATCCAGTCAAAAGTGAAAAAAATATGAAAAAATATGTAGTAATTGGTGATCCGGTGGCTCACAGCCGGTCTCCCGGTATGCAAAATGCGGCTTTTGCACATTACGGGCTGGGCAGACCTTATGACCGTTTGCTTGTGAAAGCAGAGAAGTTTGAGGAATTCGTTTCATTTGCCCGCCGGGAACTTGCCGGATTTAATCTTACCGTGCCGCACAAATCGCTTATTCTGCCCTATCTGAAAACTGTGACTCCCGCAGCGGCTGCCGCCGGAAGTGTGAATACTGTTACCGTGATCGACGGCGAATTTCACGGCGACAGCACCGACGGTTACGGGCTGGAAATGGCGTTGAAACGGAATTTCGGTATTTCCCCCGCCGGGAAACGGTTCGTCTTTGCCGGGTGCGGCGGAGCGGCTCATGCGACCGCCTTTCATCTGGCGGAACAGGGGGCAAAAAGCATTTTCCTTGCCAACCGGACCGTGGCAAAAGCAGAAGAACTTGCCGGAAAACTGAAAGAGTTTGCTCCGGAAACAGAGGTAGAAACTGCTGCTTTGAACGATATTCCCCGCTTGCAGGAGTTTTTCCGGAAAGCGGATGTGCTGATCCAGGCGACCAGCCTCGGCTTGCGCGAGAGTGATCCGCCGCCTTTCCCGCTGGAACTGCTGGAGGAAAACAGAGAACTCTGCGTGTATGATACCATCTACCACGAAACTCCCGTTCAGAAACGGGCAAAAGAGTTGGATTTGAAATACGCCGATGGAATGTGGATGCTCATTTATCAGGGGGCACGTTCCTTTGAAATATGGACCGGCAAATCGGCTCCGGTCGAAGAAATGTTGAGAGGTTTTCAGGAGGATACCCCATGTGTACTGTATTGACCCAGTTGTTGCTGACAGCCCTGCACCGTGTTCCGTCAGATGCTCTGTGGTACTGGCGGATCGGGATGGATTACCCCATTGTGGCGGCATATTTTCTCTTTTCCGTCTTTGCGCTCGGTGCGTGTCTCGGGAGTTTTCTCAATGTCTGCATCTGGCGGCTGCCGCTGGGGGAGTCGGTCATCGATGCCCCCAGTCATTGCACCACGTGCGGGTACGATATTCGCTGGTATGACAATCTGCCCATTATCAGTTACATCGTTCTGCGGGGGCGGTGCCGCAACTGCAGAACCCATTACTCCTGCCGCTATCTGGTGGTGGAGGCTCTGACGGGAATGCTCTTTGTGGCATATTACATCAAAACCGGACTGATGGAACTGCCGCTGGCGATGACGGCAAGCGGTTTTGTAATGATTTTACTTGCAATCACAACGGCGTGGATCGATGTGAAACACCGGATCATTCCCGATGCAACGACCTTTCCCGCCATGCTGCTGGCACTGATCGCCGCCGCCGCTTTTCCGGAAGTTTGGGGAACATCCAATCATCTGCTGGCGTTGGGCGGCTGTCTTATCTCCGGAGTGTTCTGGGGAGTTGTTTTATACCTGCTGGCATATCTCGGACGGATGATTTTCCGCTGTGATGCGCTTGGTCTCGGGGATGTGAAATTCATGATCGCCTGTGCCATGCTGCTCGGCGCACCGGGGGCATTTTTCGTACTGTTTTCCGGGTCGCTGCTGGGAACTGTTTTCGGTATCGCTGCGGCACTCATCCGGCGGAAGCCGCTGAAACACACCACGATCGCATTCGGTCCCTTTCTGGCGGCGGCGGCAGTGGTCTGGCTTTTTGCCGGAGAGGTTTTACTGCAAATTTATTTGAGCGGAAAACTTGCATATTGAAACAAATGTGATATATTAATCAAACAACAAACGATTGTATAACGAAAGGAACGAAATTATGTCTGTGTATGATGATGCCCGTGCTGCTTATGCCGCCCTCGGTATTGATACTGAAGCGGCTTTCAAAAGACTTGATGAAATCGCCGTAAGTCTCCACTGCTGGCAGGGGGATGACGTTCAGGGGTTTGAAAACAGTGCCGCTGTTGACGGCGGTCTTGCCGTGACGGGCAACTATCCCGGCCGCGCCCGCAATGCGGAAGAACTCCGTGCGGACTTTGAACAGGCTCTCAAACTGATCCCCGGCAAAAAACGGCTCAATCTTCATGCGATCTACGCCGAAACCAACGGAAAAAAGGTCGGCCGCAACGAGATCACGCCCGAACACTTCTCTGCCTGGATGGACTGGGCGGCTGAAAAAAATCTCGGACTGGACTTCAACCCCTCCAACTTCTCCCACCCCATGATGGATAACGGCCTGACTTTGAGCAGCCCCAAAAAGGAAGTGCGGGATTTCTGGGTGGAACACGGTATCGCCTGCCGTAAGATCGCTGAAGCATTCGGCAAAAGACTCAACAATACCTGTGTGACCAACCACTGGGCACCCGACGGTTTCAAGGATACGCCTTTCGACCGCCTTGCCGCCCGTGAACGTCTGGCGGACTCCCTCGACCGCATTTTTGCTGAAAAGATCGACCCCAAATACAACCTCGATGCTGTGGAGTGTAAACTTTTCGGCATCGGTGCTGAAAGCTGCACCGTGGGTTCGCACGAATTTTATATGGGTTACGCCCTCAAAAATCAGAAATTGCTCTGTCTGGATGCCGGTCACTTCCACCCGACCGAAGTCATTTCCGACAAACTTTCCAGTTGTCTGATGTTTTTCGATGAAGTTCTGCTTCACGTCAGCCGCGGTGTCCGCTGGGACAGCGACCACGTTGTGACCCTGACCGATGAACTCAAGGCGATTGCCGAAGAGGTCGTCCGTCACAACTACGACAAACGCGTCCACATCGGCTTGGATTACTTCGATGCCTCCATCAACCGCATTGCCGCCTGGGTCATCGGGGCGCGCAACATGTTCAAGGCTCTGCTGATCGCCATGCTGGAACCCGCCGCGCAGATGCGTGCTGCCGAAGAGAGCGGCGATTTTACCGCCCGTCTGGTGTGGATGGAAGAAGCCAAGAGTCTGCCCTTCGCCGCCGTGTGGGATGAATACTGCCGCCGTGCCGGAGTTCCGGTCGGAGCCGCATGGCTGGATGAAGTTAAAGCATACGAAAAGAACGTCTTGTCCAAACGCTGAAGGTTCTGAATGGAAAGTATAGAAAAGGATGTACTCCACATTCTTCAGGCAATGGGTGAAGATCCGACCCGTGAAGGACTGGTCGATACCCCGAAACGTGTTGCCAAAAGTTATGAGTTTCTGACCCGCGGCTACCGGCAGAATTTGGAAGAAGTTGTCAACGGTGCGCTTTTTGAAGCGGAATCGGATGATATGGTCATTGTCCGCGATATTGAATTTTTCAGTCTTTGCGAACATCACATGCTGCCCTTTTTCGGCAGATGCCATGTCGGTTACATCCCAAACAAAAAAATCATCGGTGTCAGTAAAGTCGCCCGTATCGTCGATCTTTTTGCCCGCCGTCTGCAAGTGCAGGAGCGTCTGACCAAACAGATTTCAGAGGCTCTTATGGAAATTCTTGATGCCGAAGGCGTTGGAGTGGTCATGGAGGCACGGCATCTCTGTATGCAGATGCGCGGAGTTGAAAAGCAGCATTCAGAAATGACCACCAGTGCCATGCTGGGGAGTTTCCGGCGTGAACTTGCGACCCGTAATGAATTTACAAGGCTGATCCGATGAGAGTGCTTGTCCAGCGGGTGAGTTCTTCCTCCGTTACCATCGACGGTGAATGTTGCGGTGCGATCGGAGCGGGGCTGAATATCCTTGTCGGGATAACCCACAGTGATACAGAAGCAGATGCGAAATATCTTGCCGAAAAATGCGTTTGTCTGCGCATTTTTGAGGATGAAGCAGGGAAAATGAACCGTTCTCTGCTGGACATCGGCGGCGAGGCTCTGATTATTTCGCAGTTTACGCTTTACGGCGATACCACGCAGGGAAGGCGTCCCTTTTTCGGCGATGCCGCCCGCCCGGAGATCGCCGAACCGCTTTACGAAAAGTTCATCGGCTTTGTAAAAGCCGGCGGAGTGAAAGTCGCCACCGGCAGATTTGGTGCCGATATGAAAGTTGAAATCCAAAATGACGGGCCTGTGACCCTGATGATCGAGTCAAAATGAAGAAAAAAGGCGTTGTTGTGTTGGGAGCCACCGGCTCTATCGGTTTGAGTACGGCAAGGGTGCTGGAACAGTTCCCCGACAGATTTGAGGTCATTTCGCTTGTGGCGAGAAACAATCTGGATGAACTGGCAAGACAGGCCGGACTCTTCAAGCCCCGGACGGTCATTACGACCGATGAACGTTTGACAGAAACGTTGCAGAGTAAACTTCCTGCCGGAGTAAAAGGCGAGGGGGGCTGGGAACCTGTGATGCAAGCGGTGACTGCTCCTGAAACCGATGTTGTCGTTTGCGCCATTGTGGGAACCGGAGGATTGGAGCCGGTCGTGGCGGCGATCCGTGCCGGAAAGACCATTGCCCTTGCCAGCAAGGAAGTTATGGTCATGGCGGGTGAGATCGTGCGGCGTGAACTTGCGGCATCGCCCACTGCGAAACTGGTTCCGGTGGACAGTGAACACTCCGCTATTTTTCAGTGTCTTGCGGGGCGTCCGGAGTGTGAAGTCAAAAATCTGCTTATTACCGCCAGCGGCGGAGCGTTCCGCAGTTGGAGCATGGAGGAAATCGCCAAGGCCACATTGCAGGATGCTTTGAAACATCCGAATTGGAGCATGGGCCCAAAAGTAACCATTGATTCTGCCAGTTTGATGAACAAGGCTCTTGAAATGGTGGAGGCGCGTTATATTTTCGATGTTGTTCCGGAAAAGATCAAAGTGGTGCTGCATCCGCAGTCGATCGTTCACTCCATGGTGGAGTTGTGTGACAACAGTGTGATAGCGCAGTTATGCCGAACGGACATGCGTTTTGCCATTCAATATGCACTGACCTACCCGGAGAGATTTGACGGAGCTTTGCCTGCTATGGACTTTGAAACGCTGTTGAAACTGGAATTTTCCGCTCCGGACAGACAGAAATATCCTTCGATCGGCTTTGCAGAAGAGGCAATGCGGCGTGGCGGGACGATGCCCGCAGTGATGAATGCCGCCAATGAAATTGCCGTAGAACGTTTCCGCCGTGAAGAGATCCGTTTCACGCAGATCTGGTCGATCGTGGAAAAGACCATGGCGGCGCACGATCCGCACCCGCAGGAAAGTTTCGCCGTCATCAAAGAGGCGGATGCCTGGGCGAGGGCTTTCGCCGGTCAGATGTGACCGATATCGGCGTGAGTATCTGCGGCTTCGGTATTTCCGGCGGGGATGAGTGCATCATCGAAATGAATCCGGTTGCCGCCTTTTTCCATTGCCCGCTGAAGCGGTTCAAGAGACAACTTATCCAGCCCTGAACCGGAGTCGATCGACTGTGCGGCGGCAATACCGGCGGCCTGTCCGGAGACGATCGCCGGAGGAATGACCCGGAGAATATCCCACGCATACCCTTCGCCGGAAGCGGAGCGGCCCGCTGTAATCAGGTTGGGGAAACCCTCATGTACCAGAGTTCCGTAGGGAATTTCATACAGATAATCCCGGCGGTCGAAATCGCAGATCGCACCGACTGAATCTTCAAAATGGCGGTACGCATCACTCTCTTTCAGGGTCACATCGCCGTCAATTCTCCGGGTGGTACGGAATTGCGGCATACTGGGAATGGAGAGGATATCACGGGATTTTTCCGGTTCTTTTTTCAGCTTTTCAAACATGAGCAGTTGATTGCGGATCAAATAATCGGAGACATCGTCGCCATCGGTTCCCTTGTAAAGCGGAACATCGGCGGGCTGGTTGTGTCCGTAAAGGTTGATACAACCGCCGTTGACACCTCCGGCATTCAGAAACGCAAAATTTCCGGTTTCCGCAACTTTACGGCAGGAATCGACAGTTGCTGCGAACCCGTAATAGGTGAAATAATTTTTTCCCTGAACCGTGGGTACGCCCGCCCGGTAAAGGATATCGGCATCGCCGGTGGCATCGATGTAAGCCGATGCCGTACAGTATGAACGGCCTGATTTATTCAAAATGAGCAGTCCTTTACAGACCTGTTCATCCATAATGACATCTTCCACGATGGTATCGAAGAGGATTTTTACGCCGGAAGAGATCAGCAGATCGGTCATGGCAATGGCGAAGATCCACGGCGAAAACCGGGTAACATAACGGACATTGGTCGGTTCGGCGGGTTCGCCGTTTTTCCATTCTTTGGGGATGGTATCATAACCGTACCGGACAGAAAGTTGTAAGAATTCCTCTGCCATGCCGGAAATGATCTGTTTGCCGCGTCCGTTGCACATGGGAACGAAAAAGTTGACATGTCCGATCGTCGCAAGACCGCCGAGGATACATGTTTTTTCGATAAGCAGAACCTGTTTCCCCTCACGAGCGGCGGCAAGAGCCGCAGCCGCACCGGCGACCCCGCCCCCCGCAACGATGATATCATAATGTTGATAGAACGGTATTTTCTCTGTTCGCGTAATAAATGTTTCCATGTGATCTCTCCTTTTGACTTTCTGTAAACATACCTCTGCAATATTATTTTTTCAAACAGAGTCAGTGTGAAACCCGGGAAATAAAGACGAAATTGTTTTTATCGGAACGATAAAAGCGATTCCTCCCGGAAGTTTTCAGGTGATTGGACACGGGGAAGATAACCTTTTTTTACAAAGGAGTCTTCCCCGCAAAAACCTTTACGCTCAATCAGATTTTTTGATAGAACATCAAAGATGCGCTGCGTTTTTCCGGCATGGTTTTCCGGAAATAACGGAGGTCTTTTCCGGATACGCGTTTGACTGTGCCAGCGGCAAAGTCCCGGAGTTCATATTCTGATTGCGGATCGATTTCCGGGAGCAGGGTCAAAAATTCGTCCTCCGGTGTTTCCGGGCGGCGGAAGATGAGTACAAAACCAGCTTGTTTTGCGGGATCATGGGCTTGCATCGCACAGAATTCGGAAAGATCCTCCGGATTTTTGGACAGTTGATAATAGTTGCCTTTGGTCAGAAATTCACGCATCTCACGGAATGCAAACAGATGTTTCCGGAAAATGTCGTAATCGAAATCTTCTGCGGGATACCGGGAGGGATACTGCCAGCGTTTACTGCCGATACCCAGACCGCAGCCGCCGGAAAGCATGGCGTAACTGTCATCTTCCGGCATCCATGAAAGGGTACTGTGCAGCGGATAGACTTCGTTCAAGTAGTAGTTTTCCAGATGGACACAGGTGTAATTGTAGACTTGGAAGGTTTCAAAATCACTCTGACACAACGGGAATGAATATGTCGCAAGCATATAATCCAGCCGTCTGCCGCCGGAGGCACAGTTGTCGATGAACATATCCGGACGTGCCGCACGCAATGCCCCCCAGAAACGGTAAAGATTGTCAATGTGTTTCATCTCATGTACACCGATCCGGTCGGGTTCGTCAGCCAACTGCCAGGTTTCACGGAAGTTGATATTCTGGTCGATCCGGTAAAACTCAATCTTCTCCCGTTCCAGAAAATCGAGTGTCCAGTTGGTAAGCCATTCGCATGCCTCCGGATTGCCGAGGTCAAAAATATAACTGTGAGACGGATTGTCGAGAAACCAGTCGGGATGTTCCTGAAACAGGGCGGAGCCGCATTCTTTATGGTAACGTTCCGGTTCAAACCAGACCATGGTCTTCAAGCCGCACTCTCTGGCGAAATCTGTGATTTCCGATAAGCCGTTGGGGTGGGCATAGCGGTTGATACGGTTGCTGCCGACCCGTTGCGGCCAATCGCTTCCGGCGGAAGCACTTTCATCGCAAGGATGAGGACACGGACCGTCATGGCCCTGCCAACCGGCATCGATCCAGTGAACTTCAAAGGGGAGTTCTTTCTCTTTGATGGTACGAAGAACTTTTTTCATATTTTCAGTTTCAACTCCGCCCCATGATGCCGCACTCAATGGCGGCAGAAGAAGATTGCCTTTGCTGTCATGGGGGGCATGATGCGTCATCATAAAACGGCGGTGGATATTGATGAAATCACGCACCGTTATATCATTGCGGAAACCGATGAAATATCCGGGTTCACGCAGAGTTTCTCCCGGTTTTACGCAGAAATGCGTGTGCGGCATACCGGAAATGATGTTCCAGTTTTTGCCGCGTTTCCAGACTTCCTGCGGACTCGTTTCGCTTTTGAGCGAGAAGTCGGCAACCCAGCTGCCGCTCCAGCCTACTCCGATATCGTAACCGTTGAGATCATCAAAATCGACCCGGAAAAACGGCATGGCCCGTTCGCTTGGACGGCTGAAATCTTCTGAATTGAGCTGGAGCGTTTCTTCGCCCGTTTTGGGGTACAGGCGGCGGTCGACACGGATAAAGTCACTTCCGGAGGAGAAAGAACCGAGATAATAACTGATTTTCAATCGGTTCCCGGCGGCAGACGAGTCCCACTCTTTGATTTTCATAGTGCCGTAGTAAGGTTGCGCCAGTGTACCATTCAGGTCGAGCATTTTCAATTCTTCAATGATCCCGCTGGTATGGCTGCCGGAGTTCTTGATGAAACTTTCATATTCCAGATACGGAAAATCGTTGAAAAGGGTGAATTTCAATGTGAGAGTCAAGCCGTTTTCCGGCAGTTGCCATTCCAGTTCTGTGATTTCTTTGTTTTTGTCTTTTTGTGTATTTTTTACATGGCAGGAAAGTTCGGTGGAGAGAATTTTCTTCCCAGCATGACACAGAGAAAACAAATTTCGCTTGTTTTGTCGTATATCTTCCCAGAAAAGATTTCGTTGAGCAAAAGATTTTTCCATAATATTTCCATTCCCTTTTTGAAAAATTTTTTTTCAAGTCTATATTAATGTAGCACCAAAGAAAGATTTTGAAAATGTCATATTGGAATGAAAATTTGTCAGATTACGGAATAAATATAAAATTCCTCTGCGGAGATGTCACGCCGGTGGACCACTCCTTGCCCAACAGTGAACGTTGTCTGCCCTTTACCGTCCTGACCTACCAGGAGCCTGCACCCGGAACGGCGTGGCACGGCTGCGGATGTATTTGCCCGGAGGGAGAATATTTCAGTGCAGAGCCGGCATGCTGGATCATTCCGCCCTATTGCCGTCATCAGTTCCGGCGTTTGGACAGACTTCATATCAGCACATGGGGGCATTTTGAATTTACGATCGGCTGTGAATTGGATTTGATGCACTTTTACGAAGTGCCCCGCTTTGTTTCAGGCGAAAAAGCGTTGGTGCTGAAAGAACTTTTGAAAAAATGTCAGCGTCCGGCAGAATATTCGCCTGCGGCGGTTTGTGCCGGGAAGGGGGCGCAGTATCAGTTATTGGCAGAAGTTTTGGAGTGTTCCAAACTGCTTCAGGGAAGTCCGGGGGAGGTATTCAATCCTTTTTTCAACGGTATATTCCAATATATCCGCAAGAACCTCAACCGTCCGGTTTCTCTTGATGAAGTTGCCGCTTTTGCGGGGTTGTCCCGCTCATCTCTGGAAAAGAAATTCCGTGCCGCCATCGGCGTATCGCCGGGTGAATTTATTTTGCGGAGCCGCCTCCGGGAAGCCGCATGGATGCTCCGCAGTACTGCGATGACCGCCAAAGAGATCGCCGAAGCCACCGGTTTTGCCGATGTTTATACGTTCAGCAAAGCATTTCAGCGGAAATTCCACCGTCCGCCCATCCGCTTCCGAAAAGAGAAAATATTTAGTTGAAATTATTTTATCTGAAAAAATTGAAAATAAAATAATAAAAGCAAAGAAATTTGCTGTTTTCGGTTGTATAGTATGAAAAGTTCAATTTTTTGACAAATGAGTGCGAAAATTAAAAATATTACATTGGAACTCAGCGGTAAAGCCTTTACGGATGATTCTCAATTTACCATGTATAATGTCTGCCGCAAGATGTTTACGCAATGGAAACTCCTGACGGATCGGGTGGCAACGCCTTTTGTGATAAATTCTCTTGTTTTTGACTTTTTCCAGGAGTCTTTTAGAGAATTTATCACGTTTTTCAGAATTTCAACCGAGTTACACACAGTTCGCGCTCCGACTCCGATGAGTTGGGGGATCCATTCTCGTCAGAGCGCGCCCTATGCATAACTCTACGCTTCCGGCATACTCAATTTTACAGAAAATTCGTTAACTGGCTTTTTGCATTTTTCCCGAATTGCAAAAGGTTTTATGAGGAGAGTTGATATCCGGAATTTGACAAACATCAGATTCTGCGTTATATTACAGGCAGGCTATGTGGGATTACCGTAA
>JAFTUS010000198.1 GCA_017466125.1 Lentisphaeria bacterium
CTTTTTGGAAAAAGGTTCTCCCTTTCTCCCCCGAACCCCCTCTATCCTTTCCAAAAACTTTCGGGTAATTACATTTTTTGCATCCGCAAAAACTGTAATTGTTTTTTTTGCAAAATCGCACAAAATCTGTGCAGTAACTACCAAAAGTTCAATCAGCGTGAACGCTGATTGAGTGAAGACGTGAAGGTGTGAAGAGTTTGCCTGCGGCAAACGTGAAGTGCGCCCTGACGGGCGTAAGGATGTGCAGTTTTTATGAATTTTTTTGAGGCAATACAACGGTAAAACACCTATTTGACAAGTAACACTCACAAGAAGTTCGATAAGCGTAAACGCTGCCCGGGGAGTCCAGAGGGGAGCCCCGCCCCCTCTGGTGGCGGCAGCAGCGTCGCCGCCATTATCTGCCTTTTCTTTGCCTACTTTCTTTTCCCGCGGAAAAGAAAGTACGGTGAATTTTTTGTTTTTCATTTTTTTCTCCTGTTTGTTTTGGGTCAACTGATAATACCGGAACATAAATAAACGGAGTCTTTCCCGCTGCCTCCTGTCAACGGAATTTTATTTGCTCAACCGTTTTAGCAACTACCAATAATATATCATCTGTTTTTGAAATTGCAAGTGTATTTTTTTATTTTTTTGTTTTTTTACTCTTTTGCTTTTTTTGAATGACTTTTGCAACGGCCGCTCTTGAAAAAAATATTTGAGGCTGTATAGTAATGGATTGCAATTTCAGGAGAGATTATGAAAACTACGATCAAAGATGTCGCAAAAGAGGCCGGAGTATCGGTTGCGCTGATATCCAAGTTCCTCAACGGTGCAAGCGATGCCCGTATGCAGCCTGCCACCCGTGAGAGAATTGAACTTGCCATCGAAAAACTTCATTACCGTCCATCTACTGTGGCGCGTTCTCTCCGCAGTGACGATCACCGCAATCTGGGGCTTGTTATTGGTAATTTGAGAAGGCGTTATTTCGCAACTTTTGCCGATGCCGTTTTGAGTGAAACGGAGAAAAGAGGATACCGTCTGCTCATCACCCTTTCAGGCAATGGGCAGGAAAAAGAGTTGCAAAATCTTTATTTTCTGCTGAATAACAGGGTTGACGGAGTTATCTATCACGAATATCTGCTCTCCGATGAAGAGATGCTGAAACTCAAACGGCGGCAGTATTCACTGGTGCTTGTGGAACGGGAATCATCAATTTTTCCGTCAGCGGGAACGGATTGCCGTGAGGGGGTTGACGGCCTTGCCCGATGGTGTAGGCAAAACGGCGTTCAGGAACTCTGTTGTGTATTTCCCGATTATTGTTCTATGCAGCCGATTTTGGAGGAAACTTTCCGCCGGTATGAACTCCGGCAGACAAGTTTCTGTAATGTTCCGCCGGAAGAATTGCTGAAAAAACGTCCGGATACTGTTTTTTTCTATGCGTGGGAGCAGGTTTGTCAGTTTCTGCGAGTGTTGGATCGTGAAACAACCGGTTATTCACCCGGAATTTTCTGTGCCGGTTCGCTTTTTGATCATCGTCTTTCCGATCCCCGGATCATCGGCGGTATTTTCTCCGACATGCAGGCCCATGCCGAATACGCAGTCGAATTGCTGATTGCCGGAATCAATCATGTGGAATGCCCCTTGAAACGTCCCGTATCCAGTTTCAAAACCGGAGAGGAATTTGAGGTGTTCCGTCAGCAGAATAAAAACAACAGCTGGAATTGAGTTTGATACGCAAATGCGCTCAAACTGTCATTCCGTTGCTGTTTGATTTCTTTATTTTTCCCGAATCCAGACTGCCATGTTGGCTTTGCCGCGGTTTTGCCACAAAGCGTAGGGGATGGCGGTGAATTTTCCGTTGGTCATGGTCGGCGGCTCGGAGGAGTAGAGTTCTTCACTCTTGTTCTCATACAGGGCTGAGCCTGTGATGGCGACCGTTCCGGCAGGAAGACCGGCGGCTTCGGCAAGTTTGAACTCCTGTTCCGCCGGAATGATCATATTGGCGACCCCTTGCGGATTGTCCACCGTTTCACAGGCGTAAACCAGAGGACCGCGCATCAAAGCGATGCGTCCGTTGTTTCCGGTCACTTTGCTGTTGGAACGCATGACCTCCACGGGCATGGGGAGCATATATTCGATTTTATCGCCTTTCTTCCATTCACGGTCAAAGGTCACAAAACCGTTCTGCGCGCCAATCTCCTGCTTTTCTCCGTTGAGCAGGAAGGTCGCTCCTTTGCACCAGTTCGGAATACGGCAGGAAAGTTTGAATTTCCCGTCGGCATTGACCGTGACTGAAACGGCTCCGTCATAAGGATAGAGACTTTGGACGCTGATCTCTCCGAAACGGCTTTTGAAAGTCGTTGCAGCAGGGATATTCAGGGTCACTTCATCGTCGCTTTCGCTCCAGCAGTATTGCAGCATCTCCGGCAGAAAACGGCAGAAGTTGGTCGGACAGCAGGAACACCAGAACCACGGCTGACGTTCACTGGCACCCATGTTGTAGGGGAAGTAATTCTCATCCATTTCCAGATAGTTGGTATAAAAATATTTCTTCCCGTCAAGGCTGATGCCCGAAAGAATACCGTTGAAAATCGCCCTCTCCACCGTGTCAACATATTTGCCGTCACCGGTGATGTTGAACATGCGTCCGGCAAAGCGGACAAGACCGATCGCGGCACAACTTTCTGCGTACATGGAAGTTCCGTTGGAGAGGTCGTAGTCGGTGGTGAAGGCTTCGCCGTGGAAGGTGGAGCCGATGCCGCCGGTGATATACATGCGCTTTCCGGTGATGTTCCGGTAAATCTTTTCGCAGACGTTGAAGAGTTCTTCATCGTTGTAGATCCGCGCCTGATCCGCCATGGCGGAGTACATATAAACCGCACGGACGGAGTGACCGACCGCTTTGGTCTCTTCACGGACGGGTTTGTGAGACTGGACTTCGATCAATCCGTAAACGGGTTCGTGTTTCTGGACGTCACGGTAAAAGTGAGGTTCTTTGCCCCGTTCGTCGATAAAGAATTTGGAGAGATCGGCATACTTTTTGTTGCCGGTGACTTCGTAGAGGCGGATCAGAGCCAGTTCCAGTTCCTGATGCCCGGGATAGCCGCGCAGTTTCCCCTCTTCCGCACCGAAAACTGTGTCGATGTAGTCGATGTAACGGCACATCACATCAAGGAATTTGCGTTTGCCCAGAAGCGTATATCCGGCAACAGCGGCTTCGAGCAGATGTCCGGCGCAGTAGAGTTCGTGGGTTTCTGATATTTTTTTCCACCGCTGTTCCGGTTCCACTACCGTAAAATAGACGTTGAGATAACCGTCGGGCTGCTGTGCGGAAGCGATAAGGTCAATGATTTTATCATATTCCGCTTCCAGTTCTTTATCGGGGTGCAGCGAGAGACTGTTGGCGATGCCTTCGAGAACTTTGGCAACGTCGGAATCCCAGAAAAAGTGGGGCTGATCGGGGTCGCCTTTTTTCCAGTTCAACTTGAAGGCATCGATGCGTCCGGTCTCATAACTTTTGGCAAGAGAAGCCGGGATCGTTCCGGTGCGTCCGCTTTCGATACGGTCTTTCAGAACGCCGTCCTGCGGTGTGATGCTGTTGATTTGCGGAAAGTGAAAATTTTTGAATTCCATGATAAAATCTCCTTGTTTTTCTCTTTTATAATATATCTGCGGATTTGACTTTTTGCAAAGAGACTGTATTGTATATCAAGGAGACAAAATACGAGAAAATGGAAAAATTATCATTTCAGGGAAAACTTCTCAACGGCGGCAGATTTATTTCGCGCGGCAAAGGAAAACATGCTGTCCGCCGGATCGACTCCGATGAGTTGATCTACGTCGTGAGCGGGGAGTTGGCGATCTACGAGGAACGGAGCAATTTTGAACTCCGTTCCGGCGAATGGCTGATCCTCCGCCGCGGGCGTGAACACGGCGGACTGAAAGAATATCCCTCCGATTTGAGTTTTTTCTGGCTGCACTTCTGTGATGAAAATGGTTTTCTGGAACAGTTGCCGCAGCACGGCCGCGCCGCCAGACCGGAACGGTTGACCGAATACTGTTTGAACTTCATTGCCGAACAACAGGAAAAAGAGGTCGATCCGCAATCGCTGTCTTTGCTTTTTCAACTGATTTTAAGAGAGTTGCAGCGTTCGGAACCTGTGCCGGGGAACAGGGCTTTGTCGCCGCTGGCGCAAAATGTTTTCCGAATCGTTCAACTGCGTTTCATGGAGCCGCTTTCTCCGGAGTCGCTGGGCAGAGAACTGCGCTGCAATGCCGAATATCTGGGGCGGATCTACCGTATCAGTTACGGCGAAACTCTGGCGGAGACGATCAATACCAAACGGGCGGAGTATGCGGCAAAATTACTGGCGGAAACGACCCTGTCTGTCAAAGAGATACAAAGTTTGTGCGGTTATAATGATGCCGCCTATTTCCGCCGCCGTTTTTTCCGGCGGTACGCCATGACGCCGATGGAGTTCCGTCGGCGTTACACCAGAGGGCATATCAATTCACATTAGGGAGAAAATCATGAAATACCGTATATTGCTGTTATTTTTGCTGATGCCGTTTCTGCTTGCAGCCCTGGAGTGTTCACAATGCGGCAAAAAGATCAGGGGAAATTATGTAAAAACAGATAATGCCTCTTACTGTTCCCGCAAGTGCTTCCGCAAAACGCTGCCGGTGTGCGCCCGTTGCGGCAAAGCCTGCGAAAAAGGTTATTTGACCATGATGAAAAAGAAGTTCTGCAGTAAACGCTGTCTGGAACAGACCTTCCGCTGTGCCGTATGCCGCAAAGGGATGGAAAGCACCGTTATTCTGACCCTCCCGACCGGAGAACAGGTCATGGTATGCCGCCCGTGCAGTCAGGGGCCGAAGTGCTATTTCTGCGCCCTGCCCAACGGCGGCGGCGTGCTGCCGGACGGCAGAAATATCTGCGGCAGATGCCGCTCCTCCGCAGTGACCGATCCGCAGGAGGTACAGCGGATCTTCCGTCAGGTGCGCGGCAACCTTGCCCGCTGGTTCGGCTTTGACCACCGTCACCGCATCCAGTTGAAAATCGTCGATTATCCGGAGTTACGGAAGGCGGCAAAAAATATCTATATGCCGGGAGGCGGGCGGCAGCTTGCTTTGATGCAGTACAATCAGGAGGTCACCACCAGAACCTATTCCGACGGCCGCAGGGAGAATTTCGTATCAAAAGAGAGTTGCCGGATCTATGTGCTGAAATCCACCCCCGAACTGATGCTCCGCGATGCGCTGGCGCACGAACTCACGCACGATCATCTGCGTCATAAAGTCGGCAAGGTAAATGACCTCGCTTCGGAAGAGGGGTTCTGCGAACTGGTGGCGTCGCTCTACAACATCAAAACCAATAACAGCAAATTGAACAAAGCCAAAGAGGTCAATCCCGATCCGGTTTACGGGGGCGGCTACCGGAAAATGCGCTCGATATACGAAAAGAAACGCAGTTTGCGCGAAACGATGAAAGCCGTCAGATAACCTCCCCGGCAAACAGAGCAGTTTATTTTGCAAAGGCTGTGTACTAAACATAGACTGATAAAAAAATCCGCGCGCAGCGCGTACCCCGCCCCGGCCCGAACGTCGGGTTCGCTGACACCCGGACGTGATCCAGCGGCGGAACGCTGGTCGCCGCCTTAAAATGGCGGC